>NZ_JAGQBY010000037.1:0-22858 GCF_024345875.1 Synechococcus sp. EJ6-Ellesmere | reverse complement strand
TGATCCGCCACCTGATGGAGTTCTGCGGCGACTGAGGGGGAGTGTCTTCAGCCCTCAGCTCCGTTGCTGTCACAAGTGCAGCGGTCTCCACTGCAGGCTGCAGTTACATTGATTCATCGTCTCCCGCCATCACGGGGTACTCGCTCGGACCTCGAGGAGATCCAACAGTTTTGAGCACCGCCCTGTCCCGCGACACCTCGACGACCGTGGCCCTTGCCCAGGATCCGGAGTCTGCCCAGTGCCCGCCAGTCGAGGCCGTGCCACTGCGCCACAGCGACGACCTTCGGGTTAATCGTTACAGCAGCCGATTCGCCGATGTGATGGAGATGCGGGCGCCATCCCACACCGTGGCCGACTACCTTGACCATCACGACGGCTGGTTCCGGCGTTGCGCGGCGCCGATGACCGTGCAATCGCTCGGGCCCAACGGCTATGCCCTGACCCTGGGGCGCTTCGGCAATTTCGGCTTTGAGGTGGAGCCCACCATCGGACTGGAGCTGCTGCCCCAGAGCGAAGGCGTCTATCGCATCGTCACGGCGGCCTTGAGCTCCCCCGACGCCAGCCTGCAGGAGATCTACGACGTCGAATTCAACGCCGCCCTGCAGCTGGAGGAGGGCTCAGGAGCCGAGCCTGATCCCGCCAGTGAGACCGCAGACGGCGCCCTCACCCAGGTGCGCTGGGAGCTCGACCTGTGCGTGTGGATCCGGTTGCCTGCGGTGATCGGCCTGCTTCCCGACAAGCTGGTGCAATCAAGTGGCGATCACCTGCTGCGGCAGATCGTGAGGCAGATCTCGCGCAAGCTCACCTGGAAGGTCCAGGAAGACTTCCACGCCACCCACGAGCTGCCCTGCCCGCCCCGCCGGCGGGCCCCCTTCTGATCACGCACTTCAAGAAAGGCCTCAGCGGTCGGTCCAGATCTTGTTGACGATCTGCATGCCGGTGACTGCCTGCCAGAGGAAGAGGCTCATCAGGGTCATGTTCAGGCCGACATGGGCCTTACGGGCGATCAGATTGCCCTTGAGCATCAGCGGCGAGAGGGAGGCCGCCACGGCGATCAGGCTAACCATGGCGATGCCCACCAGCAGGTGCGGACCCACGAACAGCTTGCCGTTGTTGATGTAGGTGACGGCCATGCCGCCGAAGCTGCCGAGCACCATCACAGCCAGCACGATCGAGCCGATCTGGAAGTGGCGCTGAGCGAACTTGCCCTTGATCAGCTCCTTGCGCTGCTCCGCATCGGCGGTGCGGGTCTTCTTGGCCTTGATACCCAGGACCAGGGCATAGCCGGAAAGGGCCAGCAACACCCACATCAGAAGCGGGTGGAGGAAATTGAGGTTGAAGGCGAGGGCGTCGGGCATGGTCACGGGATGAGGCCGTTGGCAGCGAAACTACTGCTCCAACCCCTCCCCGCGCCGTTCAGCGCCCGCGGCGCGACCGTGGAGAGCTCACTCAGTGCAGGAAGTGGCGCCGGCCAGTGCAGACCATCGCCAGATCGAGTTGATCACAGGCCTGGATCGACTCCCCGTCGCGCACGCTGCCGCCTGGCTGAATCACCGCGTTGATCCCGTGCTTCGCCGCCAGCCGCACGGTGTCCGCGAAGGGGAAGAAGCCATCACTGGCGAGCACAGCCCCCTGGCTGCCCGCTCCGGCCGCCTCCAGGGCGAGCCGGGCGGAGCCCACCCGGTTCATCTGACCGGCACCGATCCCCAGGCTGACCCCGCCGCTGGCCACCACGATCGCGTTGGAGCGCACATGGCGCACCAGGCGCCAGGCAAAACGCAGGTCGTCGAGCTCGGCGGGGCTGGGCGGCCGCTGACTGGCGACCTGCCAATCGTCTTCGCCGGCGGGCTGATCATCGAGGTCCTGGGCCAGGAGGCCGCCGAGCACGGTGCGCAGCTGCCGCCGCGGCGCCCGCGCCACCGCCGCTGCGGGCAGCTCCAGCAGGCGCAGATTGGCCTTGGCCCCCAGGCGTGCGAGGGCCTCCTCGCTGTACCCAGGCGCCACGACGCATTCCAGGAACAGGCTGGTGAGCCGCTCGGCGCTGGTCCCATCCACCACCGCGTTGAGGGCCACGATGCCGCCAAAGGCCGAAACCGAATCCGCCTCCAGGGCCCGCTGCAGGGCCTCGGCGGCGCTGCTGCCCACGGCCACCCCACAGGGGTTGGTGTGCTTGACCACGACAGCCGCCGGCTGGACCTCGCCGCCATAGCCGAACTCCCTCACGGTGGCCAGGGCAGCATCGAGGTCGAGCAGGTTGTTGAAGCTGAGTTCCTTGCCCTGCAGCTGCCGGGCCCCGCCCCAGCCAGCCCGGGGCTCGCTGTACCAGCTGGCCTGCTGATGGGGGTTCTCGCCGTAGCGCAGGGTCTGACGCAAGGGCAACTCCAGCCGCAGGGGAAGATCCTGCTGAGCGGCCGCGGGCTCCAACTTCTCCGCCAACCAGGCGCTGATGGCGCTGTCGTAGCTGGCCGTGTGGCGGAACGCCTCCAGGGCGAGCTGGCGGCGCAGGGCAGCATCGACCCGATCGTCGGCCAGGGCCGAGAGGAAGTCGGCGTACTGGCCGGGGTCGGTGAGCACCGCCACATCGGCGTGGTTCTTGGCGGCGGCGCGCACCATGGCCGGACCACCGATGTCGATCGTTTCCACCGCCTTCTCCCAGGACACGGCCGGGTCAGCCACCGTTTCGCGGAAGGGGTAGAGGTTCACCACCACCACATCGATGGGGGTGATCGCCTGGGCCTCAAGATCAGCTCGGTGGGCCGGATCCTCCCGGCGGGCAAGGATGCCGCCGTGGATGCGCGGATGCAGGGTCTTGACCCGGCCACCGAGGATCTCCGGAGCTCCGGTGTGATCGGCCACGCGGGTCACCGGCAGGCCGGCAGCGGCCAGGGTGGCCGCGGTGCCGCCACTGGAGAGCAGGCTGTAGCCATGGCGATGGTGCAGGGCCGTGGCGAGTTCCACCACGCCCTGCTTGTCCGACACACTCAGCAGCGCGGTGGGGGCCATGGACGGTCGTGAAGGCGTGCTGGCCACAACTTACGCAGCAGCAGCACCCCAACGGCCCCAACCGCGCAGCACCATGGCCCCAGCTCCGGCCCTGCCGCCGGCAACGCCACCCGAGTGCGCCAGGACCCAGTGCCATGACTGATGACCTTCTGATCCGCGGACCCGCCGCCGCCGAGCAGCGGCTGGTGCTGCTGCATGGCTGGGGCGCCGATGCCGACGACCTGCTTGATCTGGGCGAGGAGCTCGCCGGCCGCGCCACGGGGGTGATCAGCCTGCGCGCGCCTGAAGCCCACCCCCACGGAGTCGGGCGCCAGTGGTACGACCTGCAGCAGCCGGAGTGGCCTGGCCTGGCGGGAGCACGGCAACAGCTGCGCCAGCGGCTGGAGGCCCTGGCGGACAGCCTGCCCCTTGAGAGGACGATTGTTCTCGGCTTCTCCCAGGGAGCGGCCATGGCCCTGGATGTGGCCGGGGATC
Organism: Synechococcus sp. EJ6-Ellesmere; assembly: GCF_024345875.1. Taxonomy (NCBI): domain Bacteria; kingdom Bacillati; phylum Cyanobacteriota; class Cyanophyceae; order Synechococcales; family Synechococcaceae; genus Synechococcus; species Synechococcus sp. EJ6-Ellesmere. The sequence continues at coordinate 19,381 of NZ_JAGQBY010000037.1, read as the reverse complement.
TGCCGGTGGCCGGCGTGATCGCCTGCAGCGGCTATCCCCATCCAGGCTGGAGGCCCCAATCCCCCCTGCCGCCGGTCCTGCTCACCCACGGCCGAGCGGATCCTGTGGTGCCCTACGGGGCCAGCGAAGAGCTGCAGCGGCTCTGGCGGAGCGCCGGCGGGGAGAGTGAGCTGCTGGGTTTCCCGGGGGGGCATACCATCGACCCGGCCCTGTTCCCCTCTCTGCGTTCGTTCCTCCAGCAGCACTGGCCCCGGCCACCGGCATGAACAAACCCCCACGGATCGATGGATCCACGGGGGTTGATCGGGTCAGGCGTTCACCGGAGGGAGACCTCAGACGAAGGCGTATTCGTACTCTTCCATCTCTTCCCAGTCGTCGGAGCCAGTGGACTCGAGGCCGGCGAATAGGGTGTCTTCACCGACCTGATCGACGATCAGGCGCAGGGAGGGAAAGAGGAAGTGGTTCTCCTCGGCGTACTGGGCGCTGAACAGACCCTTTTCACCCCAGAAGAAACGATCGGTGGTGTGCTCATTGCGGCGAACGTTGAGCAGTGCGGGCGCCTCAAGGCCGGTTTTGGCGATGTAGCGGCGGGCCGCGGTGACCGGCTTGTGCTCTCCGGTCTCGAGGTTATGGGTGGGCACGTGGGCGAGCACGCGCTGACCGGCGAGACGACGGCGACTGATCCGCTTGCGCTTCTTGGACATGAAACAACTCCCGAGGGGGAGATGGAGAGGGATGGGAAGGATGGGGCGGTCTCGCAAGGCGAGACAAACCGGATGAGCGCTCCCTGGGGAAGCGCAGGCACGTCCAGACATCTGGCTACCGGGAGCGGAATTCCTGGTGCGGCTGCTGGCAGCTGCTCAGGGAAACCCCAGACAGGAAGCGACCCGGAGGCATCCCAGGGGATGCCTCCGAACAGCGGAGGGACGGGTCTCTCTCTGCTGTAGCCTCGTTTGCAGGAAAGTGCAACCGATGCGTTCGCCCCTGCACCTGGAGGTCCGCTCGCGGACCGCGAAGTAGTGGTCGATACGTAAATCTTAAGGCTAAATCCGAGATTTCAATCACGGGTTCCGGAATTTTTTTTGCAGGCTCCCCAGGCCAGGCCACGATGCAGGTGTCGCCGCGTTTTCTGACCCTGCTCCAGCTGCAGCTTGAGCAGTTCTCCGACCGCAGTGACCTCCGCTCTTTGGTGGTCTATCTGGCCACCCCCCGTGAGGACGGCAAGCTGGCGCTGATGCCGGCGGGCCACTGGCCAGCGCAGCGCATGGCCCTTCCCGCCGTCGATGAAGACCAGAGCCTGCTGCTGCCCAGTGAGCAGCGCCGCTGGCTGCCCCTGCGCCACCAGAGCACCCTGCTGGGCGCCCTGCGGGTGGAGTTGGCCGGTAGCGCCTGGCCGGCCAACCTCCATCCACGGCTGCAGGCGGCAGCTCAGTCACTCACTGAGGCCCTGCTGCTGGATCTGGAGCACCAGCGCCTGGCTGAGCAGCTGGAGCGGCAGCAGCAGCAGTTGCGCCTGCTGGTGCACCAGATGCGCAATCCCCTGGCCGCCCTGCGCACCTTTGCTCAGCTGCTCAAGCGACGCCTCGAGGGTGATCCGGAGAATCGGGCGCTGGTGGAGAACCTGCTGGTGGAAGGGCAGCAGCTCCACCGCTACATCGAAGCGATCGACGGACTCGCGGATCCAGCGGCGATCCAGCCGGGGCCGCAGAGCGCAGGCCCCCTTCTGCTGCCCCCTTCCCTGAGGACAGGCGAGGCCTCACCCTTGCGGGAGCGGGTGCAGCCGCTGCTGCAACGGGCCGCCGCCACCGCCGCCCTGCAGGGGCGCGCCTGGCAGGGCCCCGGCTCCCTGCCGGACTGGCGCGGCGACAGCGCCGCCGTGGCCGAAATTCTCGCCAACCTGCTCGAGAACGCCTTCCGCTACAGCCCCGAAGGAAGCAGCGTTGGCCTGCACAGCGCCCTGGCTTCTGGCGGGCGCCCCAGGCTCACGGTCTGGGATGGCGGTGTGGCGATCGCCGATCAGGAACGCGAGGCGATCTTCGGACGGGGGATCCGAGGGGAGCGGGGCCAGGACCTGCCTGGCACGGGGCTGGGGCTGGCCCTGGCCAGGGATCTGGCCCGCAACCTGGGCGGCGAACTCAGCCTGCTCTGCCCCCCCAGCCTCGCCGCCAGCGAACTCCCCAGATCTGGCAACGCCTTCCTGCTGGAGCTGCCGCCCAGCGCCTAGCCGGCCCCAGCCACGAGAGCGGCCAGGGCAAGCAGCAGCAGGGTCAGGCTCTCCACCCATTCCACGCAGGCGCCGTAGCTGTCACCGCTGTGCCCCCCCAGACGGCGGCCGAGCCCCAGGGGCAGCAGCCACGCCGGCAGCAGGCCCAGCCAGCCCTGCCAGGGCCAACCCATCGACGCCCCCACCAGGGTGAGCGGCACCAGGACCAGAAGCGCGGGTCTGAGCTCCCGACCGAGGCCGAGCCAGTGGCGCTGATGAAATGCGGCCGTGCCGGCGGGGCGCAGGTAGGGGAAGTGCTGCATCGCCAGCAACGGGGCGATGCGGCCCCACACTGCGGCCCAGACCAGGGCGAGGGCCACCAGGGGGCCAAAGTTCAGCTCCGCCAGGGTGAGAAGCGCGGCCGCCCGCAGCATCAGCACCTGGACCAGAGCGAGCACCCCGCTGGCTCCGACCCGGCTGTCGTCCATCGCCTCCAGGGCACGCTCGCCGGCGGCCAGACCATCGGCCGTGTCCATCGCCCCATCGGCATGGATGCCGCCCGTCAGCCAGAGACCAAGGGCCAGCACCAGGGCCACCCGGGCCCCTGCAGGCAGCCATGGTTCCGCCAGGCACCAGAGCAGGCCCTGCAGCAGGCCCAGCAGCAGGCCGATCCAGGGGGCGAAGCGGGCAATCCGCTCGAAGCGGGGATGCAGCCGCGGCCAGGCGGGCAGCACCGTGTAGAAGATCCAGGCCCCGGCGAGGTCGCGCAGCCAGGGGGGGGCTTCCAGCGGCCTCATCGGCCGCCCCCGGGCGCACCATCTAGGTTCAATCCCGAACCGTTCCAATCGCCGTGACCCGCTCCGCCGCAGCGGCCGATCCCTTCCGGTTCGAGACCACGGCCCACTGCCCGAGGACCCAGGCCCGCTGCGGCGTTTTTCACACGCCCCACGGCAGTGTCGAGACTCCCCGCTTCATGCCGGTGGGCACCCTGGGCACCGTGAAAGGGGTGACACCGGCCCAGCTGGCGGCCACCGGCGCCCAGATGGTGCTCGCCAACACGTATCACCTGCACCTCCAGCCCGGGGAAGCCATCGTGGCGGAAGCCGGCGGGCTACACCGCTTCATGGGCTGGGATGGTCCCCTGCTCACCGATTCGGGTGGGTTCCAGGTGTTCAGTCTCGGCGCCATCAATGTCATCAACGACGAAGGGGTGGTGTTCCGCTCGCCCCGCGACGGCTCCCGCATCAGCCTCACACCGGAGCGTTCGATGCAGATCCAGATGGCGCTCGGAGCCGATGTGGCCATGGCCTTCGATCAGTGTCCTCCCTACCCCGCCAGCGAAAACGACGTGGCCGAGGCCTGCCGCCGCACCCACGCCTGGCTGGAGCGCTGCGTGGCCACCCATGACCGCAGCGACCAGGCGCTGTTCGGCATCGTTCAAGGGGGGACCTTCCCCCATCTGCGCGAGCAGGCGGCACGGACGGTGAGCGCCATGGGCCTGCCCGGCATCGCCATCGGCGGTGTGAGCGTGGGGGAGCCGGTGGAGTCGATGCACCGGATCGTGCGCCAGGTGGCGCCGCTGCTGCCCCGGGATCGCCCCCGCTACCTGATGGGGGTGGGCAGCCTGCGGGAAATTGCGATCGCGGTGGCCCAGGGCATCGACCTCTTCGACTGCGTGCTGCCCACCCGCCTTGGCCGCCACGGCACCGCCCTGGTGGGGGGCGAGCGCTGGAACCTGCGCAACGCCCGCTTCCGCCACGACCACACCCCGCTTGATTCCAGCTGCGCTTGCCCGGCCTGCACAGGTCACAGCCGGGCCTACCTGCATCACCTGTTCCGCAGCGGCGAACTGCTGGGCCGGATCCTGCTCAGCCTGCACAACCTCACCCAGCTGATTCGCTTCAGTACAGCCATGGCCACGGCCATCCGCGAGGGCTGCTTTGCAGAGGATTTCACTCCCTGGGAGCCCGGCTCAGGGGCCGCTCACACGTGGTAGCGTCCAGCCCATATCACGATTTTGCCGTTCAGGGATGGTCTTCTCCACACTGATCACCGCCACCACCCTGGCCCAGCTTCCCGAGGCCTACCAGGCCTTCGGTCCCCTGGTCGACATCCTGCCGATCATCCCCCTGTTCTTCCTGCTGCTGGCCTTCGTCTGGCAAGCCTCCGTCGGCTTCCGCTGAGCCTCACCCACCCCGCAGCACCGCCCAGGCAAAAGCCGGAAGGGCCAACATCCGCCGCCAACGGCTCGGTTCCTGGATCAACCGGTACAACCATTCGATCTGCAGGGCCCCCATCCAGGTGGGGGCCCTTTTTTTGGCTCCAGCCCAGACATCGAAGCTGCCACCCACCCCCATCCAGAGGCCGCCCTGGCCCTGATGCAGCCGCTGGATCCAGGTCTCCTGGCGGGGGACCCCCAGCGCGGCCAGCACCAGATCCGGCTGGCTGGCTTGCAACGTAGTTTCCAGACCCGGCCAGGCCGCCTCGGGCTGATAGCCATGCACCGCGGCGATCAGATCGAGGCCCGGCAGCCGCAGCAGCAGACGTTCCCGCAGGCGCTCCATCACCGCTGGGGACGCCCCCACCAGGGCCACCCGCCACCCCCGCTCAGCAGCCTCCACCAGCAGCCGATCAGCCAGCTCGATGCCCGGGCTGCGCCTCACCCGATGCCCCTGCCGACCCAGGGCCCAGACCACTCCCGCCCCATCCGGGATCACCAGCTCGGCGGCGCGAATCACATCTCCCAGGGAGGGATCCTCGAGCGCCGCCATCGTCATCTCGGCATTGAGAGTGACGATCTGACCACCGCCGCGGCCATGCAGCGCCAGTGCAGCGTCCGCCACATCCGCACAGACATCGACCGGCAGCCCCAGCACCCTCGAGCGCAGGCACCCGGGAACCTGAGTTTCCGTCACCATCACGGCCAGGTCCCTTCGTACCGCAGGGGAGAATCTAAAGAGAGTAACCATCTGCAGCGCAGATGCCTCGATCAACCTCGCAGCCAGGCCGACCATGACGAGCGAGTGGACCAGCGACGGAGCCCTGGAGCCTCCCCTTCAGGAGCAGCTGGGGCCGCGCCAGCTCAGCGATGAGGACGCCCACGAGCTGCTTAGCCACCTTGACAGCCAGATCGAGAGGGTGGTGCTGGCACGCCAGGATCCGATCACCGGGCTGCTGCCGGCCAGCACCTCCAACACGGTGCACGGCAACTACGGCGATGCATGGGTACGGGATTGCGTCTATTCGATCCAGTGCGTCTGGGGGTTGGCCCAGGCCCACCGCCGCCTGAATGGCCCCTGCACCAGGGCCCATGAGCTGAACCAGCGGGTCCTGCAGCTGATGCGCGGCCTGCTCACCGCCATGCTGCGCCAGGCAGCGAAGGTGGAGCGCTTCAAGCGCAGCCTCGACCGGCTCGATGCCATCCACGCCAAGTTCGACACCGGCACGGGCAACCCGGTTGTGCCAGACGACGGTTGGGGCCATCTGCAGCTCGACGCCACGGCCCTCTATCTGCTGCAGCTGGCCCAGCTGACCCGGGCAGGGCTGGTGGTGGTGCAGAGCAGCCACGAGCGGGATTTCCTGCAGAACCTCGTGTATTACGTGGCCCGGGCCTACAGGATCGCCGACTACGGCATCTGGGAGCGGGGCGACAAAGGCAACCACGGCGAACCGGAACGCAACGCCAGCTCGATCGGCTTGGTCAAAGCGGCCCTGGAGGCCCTGGAGGGCCTCGACCTCTACGGCCCCCATGGCGACGGCAGCTGCTGCCTGCACATCCCCCATCCGGCGATCGTGCGGCTGCGGCGGGCCCTGCAGGCCCTGCTGCCACGGGAGTCGTCCAGCAAGGAAGTGGACAGCGCCTGCCTTTCGGTGATCGGTTACCCCGCCTGGGCGGTGGAAGACCCTGAGCTGGTGGAGCGCACGCGCCGCAAGATCCGCCGTGACCTCGGCGGCGCCTACGGCTACAAGCGCTTTCGCCGTGACGGCCACCAGACCCTGGTGGAGGACCATGAACGGCTCCACTATGAGCCCGAGGAACTGGCTCAGTTCGAGGGGATCGAGTGTGAATGGCCCCTGTTCTTCGCCTATGAGCTGATCACAGCCTGCTGTGAGGAACGTTGGGGGGAGGCCTGGCACTGGCGGCGGCGCCTGGAGGCGGTGAGTGTGGACGTCGATGGCGTGCCCGAGCTGCCCGAGCTCTACCTGGTGCCGGCCGACGCCATTGACGCGGAGCGGCGCCATCCCGGCAGCCAGGAGCGGATCGCCAATGAGAATGTGCCCCTGCTCTGGGCCCAGAGCCTCACCTGGCTGGGGGACCTGCTGCTCAACGGTCTGCTCAGTCCAGAGGATATCGATCCCAGCCACCGCCGCCTGCCGGCCCCCCTCGGCGCCGAGCGGGTGCTGGTGGCCCTGGTGCCTGAGAACGACGCCATCGCCGCGGCGCTGGAGCAGGCCGGTCTGCCGGTGACCCACCCCCAGGGTTCGGTGCGAGTGGCCAGCTCCAGGGAACTGGGCCGACGCATGGCCTCGGTGGGGGCGAACGCCAGGCTCGGCCTCAGTGGCTATCCGCCGGTGCGGATGGAAACCATGGCGACGGCCCTGATGTACCGCAGCCCCGCTGGCCGTGGTCAGAACGGCACCGGCGACGAGGTGATGGCCTTCCTGCCCTCCGTGCTGGAGGAGGGCACCTTCTATCTGGCGGACGACCCGGAGCAGCTGGTGGATACGGTGACCAGCGAGCTGCGACTGCTGCAACGGCAGTGGCGCGGCGATGGCCTGCCCCTGCTGCTGATCCCGCTGGCGTCCAGCCCGTTCCAGCGGGATCCCGCCACCCTGATCCGCATGGGTGAAGCCCTGCGCAGTGGCCAGGTTGAGGGCGTGCCGGTGCAACTCGATCGCCTCGAGGCGCTGATCGATCAGGTCTGCTGGGAGGAGCTGCCGCCACCCCAGGAGCAGCCCCTGGCGAGGCGCAGCCAGCCGGCCGCCCCGGTGCTGCGCAACAGCACCAGCCAGCAGCCTCTCACGATCCAGCAGGAGCAGGAACTGGAGGACATCGCCATCCCCGGCCTGGCGGATCTGCTCTGGCGCAGCACCTCCCTGCCCGAGCAGGCGGAGGTGCTGGAGCAGCTGGTGCAGCGGCTGGGGCAGAGCGCGATCCTGCAGGGTCCATCCAGCGCCGGACCGCTGAAGCTGCAGGCGCTGGTGGAGGAGATCTACCGACGGGGCCTGGCCGAAGGTGACTGGAACGTGGTGCGGCGCTGCGCCGGCCTGATGCAACTCGTGCATCCCCAGCTGGAGGATGCCCTCACGGACATCCTGGTGCGCCAGAAGCAGGTGGTGGTGGGCCGCAACTACACCCGCGAGTCGCTGATCAGCCAACCCCAGGGCAGCGCCATGATCGGAGCGATGATCCGCCGTTTCAGTGGAGAGGACGGCCGGGAGTGGATGCTGCAACAGGAGCTGCTGCTGGCCCTTGACGGGCTGGCCCGTTCGGAGCCGGCACTGCTCAGCGGCAGCCTGACGATCCAGCTGGGGCAGCTGTTGCTCCTGCTGACCGGTGAGCTCGCCGCCGAGCTGGATCTCACCGCCGACGACGCCTTCGAAGCCCTCTGCGATCTGCCGCCCCACGCCATCCGGCGACGCCTGCGCACGGTGCTGGAGGATGTGGACCATGCACGGGAGGCTCTGCGCCGCAAGGAACAGCTCCACCTGAGCGGGCGGGTGCGCTGGGAGGTGCCTGATCCCCTCGACGATCTGCCCCTGGGCAGCGGCTGCGGCTGGATGCAGCACCGACAGCGCCTGGGCGCCCTGCAGCGGGTCCCTCGCGACTTCTACGCCGGCATCTGGGATCTGCTCCACCATTGCCGCGGACTGGTGATCGGCGACAAGCTGGAGCGGCGCAACCGGCTCGAGAGCGAACCCCTGCTCTCGGAGAAGACCCCGGGAGAGCGCAACTTCGCGGCCCTGGTGGACCACCTGCTCAGCAAGATCGAAGCGCCTGAGTACCGCCAGCTCTGCACCGAGACCCTGCTCTCGCTGGTGGTGTTCGTGGGTGCCAACCCCCAGGTGCGCTTCGACGACTACCTGGCCCTGGACGTGGTGATCGGCCACGCGGTGCGGGTGGGCTGGCAGCAGACCCACCCGGAGCTGGCCGGGGAGGACTACGCCAAGCGGAAATCAGCCGCCTGGGATCTCTTCTACACCTCTTCACCGGCCCGCTGCCGCCGCTGGCAGATCCTGGCCCTGCGTGACCTCACCGAGAACGAGACTGAAGACGTGGACGTGGAGACGGCCGTTCAGATCGGTGCGTCGAGGGCCATGCAGAGCGAGGGCTGATCCACTGCCAGCTCGATCAGGTTGGCCAGCATCAGGGCCCTGGAGGCCTGCTGGCCATCGACGGCCGGCACCTCGCGGCCGCGCAGGCAGAGCAGGAAGTGCTCCAGCTCGGCATAGAGCGGCTCGATCGAGGTGGTGCTCACTTCCTCGATGAAACCATCGTTGCGATACAGCAACTCGCCGTGGTCGGCGGAGATCCACTCATGGGCGCGCCGGTGGATGTGCAGCCGGCGGTTGAGGAAATCGGTTTCCACCAGGCTGGCGCGGCAATGGGCGCTGAGGCTGCGGATCTTGCGGTGGGCCATCTTGCTGGCCGTGAGGCTGGCCACCACCCCGTTGCTGAAACCGAGGGTGGCATTGACGTAATCGATCGGGCCATCGGAACTGCGCCCACCCGCCGCCGCCAGCCGCACCACCTGGGAACCAGCGAGCTCGAGCACCAGGTCGATGTCGTGGATCATCAGATCGAGCACCACCGACACATCGTTGGCGCGATCGGCATGGGGACTGTGGCGCCGTGCCTCCAGCACCACCACTTCCTCGTTCGCCACCACCTTGAGCAGTTCGCGAAAGGCGGGATTGAAGCGCTCGATATGGCCCACCTGAAGCTGGCGTCCCGCCAGTTCCGCAGCCCCGATCAGTTCGCTGGCCTCCTCCTGGCTGGCGGCGATCGGCTTCTCGATCAGCACATGTAGGCCGGCCTGCAGGCAGGCCATGCCCACCCGATGGTGCAGCAGGGTGGGCACGGCGATGCAGACCGCCTCGACCTCAGGCAGCAGATCGTCGAAGTTCTCGAACCAGCGGCAGCCGAACTGCTCGACCGCCAGCTGACCGCGACGCTGATCGGGATCAGCAACACCAACCAGCTCGGCGTCCCGCAGCAAGCTCAGGACCCGAGCGTGGTGCCACCCCATGTTGCCGATGCCGATGACCCCCACCTTGACCGGGGTGATGGGATCGCTGCTCATCGCCGCACCAGCTCACCCGCCAACGTGATCTCCCGCCGCTCCAGTGCAGGCATTATCAACGATCATCCGCTCCGGCGGCTCCATCGATGGTGAGGAGTCGCCTCAGGCGGAGCCGCGCCGGGTGATCTGAACCCGCTCGATGCGGGGACCGTCCATGGAGCTGATCTCGAACTGGTGCCCCTTCCAGCGCAGGCTCTCGCCGGGGGCGGGGATGTGCTGCAGGCGCTCGAGCATGAAGCCGGCCAGGGTGTGGTGGCCGTCGGCCTCCGGCAGGGAGAGGTCGAGCTGGCGGTTGAGCTCGAAGATCTCCAGATCGCCGGCCACCAGCCAGGTGTCGTCCTGAAGCCGCTGCAGATTCTGGCGGATCATGACCAGATCGTCCTCATCGCCGACGATCTCGCTGGTGAGATCAGCCACCGTGACCAGGCCCTCGGTGCCACCGTGTTCATCCACCACGACCAACAGGGGCTGGCCACTGCGGATCAGCGGCAGCAACACGGCCAGAGACACCGTTTCCTGCACCCGTGCCACCGGATTGATGTAGGGAGCCAGGAGCGTGTCGCCCTGCAGAAGCCCCTGGGCGATCGGTTCGGCCAGGCGGCGCAGGTCGAGCACACCGCGCACGTCATCGAGCGACTGACCGATGACGGGGAAACGGGCGTGGGCGGTGGCGTGCACCGCCTCCATCATCTCGGCGAAGGTCACCTCCAGGGGCAGGGTGACCATGCCGGAGCGGGGCACCATCACCTCACGCACCTGGGTGTCGCGCAGTGAGAACACGCCTTCGAGGATGCTGCGTTCATCCGGCAACAGACCGGTGACGCTGTTGGATTCAATCAGGGTTTCCAGCTCGCCAGCGGAGAGGGCGGGCACCAGTTCATCCCAGTTGCGGGGCAGGCCCAGCAGGCGCAGCAGGCCATTGGCGAAACGCTCCACCAGGATCAACAGAGGCCAGAGGGTGCGGATCACCCACTCCAGCAACGGTGCCAGCTGCAGGGCCGAGCGCTCCGGCCGGTGCATCACCCAGGCCTTGGGAGCCACTCCGCCGATCACCGTGGCCAGCCCCACCAGGGCCAGAAACACCAGCACATCGACCCAGAGGCGCTCGGCCCCCGGATCGAGCCGCACCGCCAGACCGCGACCTCCCCAGCCGAGGGCCACCATGGCCAGGGCTGCCCCCAGCTGAGTGGCCACCAGCACCCGGCGCAGCCTCTGCTGCAGCCGCTCCACCGAGAGGGCCCCGCCGTGGCCGTCGGCGGCGAGCACCTTGACCCGGCTCGGCCGCAGATGAATCAGGGCGAACTCGCCGGCAGCGAAGAAGGCCAGCAACGCCAGCAGAGCCAGCAGCAGAACGAGCAGGCGCATGGGAAAGAGAGCAGCAAGCAGGTTGAGATTCACTCCACGGTGACGCTCTTGGCCAGATTGCGGGGCTGATCCACATCAAGGCCGCGGTGGGCGGCGATGTGGTAGCTCAGCAACTGCATCGGAATCACCGTCAACAGGGGGCTGAGCAGCTCATCCACCTCCGGCACTGGCAGCAGCACATCGAAGATTTCCGTGTCAGGGCCGCGCGGGGCCACACCGATCAGCCGGGCATCGCGGGCCTTGGCCTCCTGCGCGTTGGAGAGCACCTTGTCGAAGACGGTGCCGGGCACCGCGATCGACACCACAGGCACCCGCGCGTCGAGCAGGGCGATGGGGCCGTGTTTCATCTCGCCGGCCGGGTAGCCCTCGGCGTGGATGTAACTGATCTCCTTGAGCTTCAGGGCCCCTTCGAGGGCGATCGGGAAGTTGATGCCACGGCCCAGGAAGATCACATCCTGGGTGTCGGCGAACTGGTGGGCCAGCTCGGCGCAGAGCAGATCCTGCTCCTCCAGCAGCGCCTGCAGCTGGGCGGGCAGGGCCCGCAGCCCGGCCACCAGCTCGAGCAGCTGGGCCGGGGAGCGGCTGGAGCGGCGCTCGGCGAAGGAGAGGGCCAGGCCGTAGAAGGCGAGGAGCTGACCGAGGAACGTCTTGGTGGCGGCCACACCCACCTCGATGCCGGCGCCGATGTCGAGCAGGTGGGGCACCAGGCGGCCCAGGGAGCTTTCCGGCCGGTTGGTGATGCCCAGCAGCCTGGGGGCGAAGGCCGGATCGGCGATCAGGTCCCTGCGCTTCTGCTCCATCTGCAGCGCCGCCAGGGTGTCGGCGGTCTCGCCCGACTGGGTTACGCCGATGGTGAGGGTGTGGAGCATCAGCGGCGGTGGCGCGTAACGGAATTCGCTGGCGTAGTGCACCGCGGTGGGCAGCCCCGCCAGCTGCTCCAGCAGGTAGGCCCCCACCAGGGCCGCATGGCGACTGGTGCCGCAGGCCAGGATCTGGATCCGCTCCACCCCGTCGAAGAGCTGATCCTGGAGCGGCAGGGCCACCAGCGACGGGGTGCCGGGCACTCCCGGCGATTGGGTCGGGATATGGCGGGCCACCCAGAGCGCAGCCGTCTCCGGCTGCTCGTGGATCTCCTTGTGCATGAAGTGGCGAAAGCTGCGCTTGTCCGCCACGTGTTCGGTGCCCTGCAACAGGCTGGGGGCGCGCGTCACCCGCTCTGCCGAAGGCCCGTAGAGCTCGATGCCCAGCGGGGTGAGCAGCGCCGTTTCGCCGTCCTCGAGGGGGAGGATGGTGCGGGTGAAGCCCGCCAGGGCAGGGGTGTCACTGGCGCAGAGGAATTCCCCCTCCCCCAGACCGATCACCAGAGGCGCCTGGCGGCGGGCCACCACCACCGCTCCGGGGGCGTCGGCCCAGACCACCGCCAGGGCATAGGCCCCGTGCAGCTGGGGCAGCACCTGCTGCACCGCCTCGAGCAGCAGCTGGGGTGAAGGCTGGCTGCCCGAGCGATGAAGCTCCACCAGCGTCCGTGCCACCAGGTGCGGGATCACTTCGGTGTCGGTGTCGGAGCGGAAGTGAACCCCCTCGGCCTGAAGAGCCTCTCTGAGCAGACGGTGGTTCTCGATGATGCCGTTCTGAACCACGGCAAGGCTGCCGCTGCCATCGAGATGGGGGTGGGCATTGCGCTCCTCCGGCTTGCCGTGGGTGGCCCAGCGGGTATGGCCGATGCCGCAGTGGCCCAGGGCCCCGTCGGCCTCATAGCGGGCGGTGAGGTTGACAAGCTTGCCCTCGGCCCGCAGCAGGGTGAGCCGCCCGGATGGGTGGCCGCTGCCGGTCTCCAGCGCCTGGACGGTGGCGATGCCGGCGGAGTCGTAGCCGCGGTACTCGAGCTGGCGCAGCCCCTCCAGCAGCAGGGGGGCCGCCTCACGGGAGCCGATGACCGCAACGATGCCGCACATGGCTGAGGGGCCGGACTTCGGCTGTTTCTAAAGGATCACCGCCCGCGCGACTAGCCCGCTGGCGCTGCGGCGGAAGGCATGGGCGCGGCCTGCAGCCATGAAAAAGCCCGGCGAAGCCGGGCGGATTGGCACAGAGCGGGTACGGGCCTCAGTAGGCCAGGCCCATGCTCCGGCTGGTTTCATCTCCGAGATAGACACGGATGCTGAGGAAGTCGGTGGGGCAAGCGGTTTCACAGCGCTTGCAACCGACACAGTCTTCGGTGCGAGGCGATGAGGCGATCTGGCCAGCTTTGCAGCCGTCCCAGGGAACCATCTCGAGCACGTCGAGAGGGCAGGCACGGACGCACTGGGTGCAGCCGATGCAGGTGTCGTAGATCTTGACTGAATGGGACATGCCCGGCCAGAGAGCGAACGGCGTCCGGCCAAAGTACTCAAACCGGCCGGAATTCCAGCCTCAGGGACCCCAGGCCGTCACCCTTTTTCATACGGGCCAGGGGGCCGTCCAGGGCGACCCGTAGGATGCGGCCTCCCACACACCGGCCATGTCACAGGAAGCGATCTTCGAGAAAGTCCGTTCGATCGTTGCCGAGCAGCTCAGCGTCGATGCCGCTGAAGTGAAGCCAGAGTCGAACTTCCAGAATGATCTGGGCGCCGACTCGCTCGACACGGTGGAACTGGTCATGGCCCTGGAAGAGGCCTTCGACATCGAGATTCCCGACGAGTCGGCCGAAGGCATCACCACCGTCGGTGACGCCGTCAAGTACATCCTGGACAAGCAGGCCTGAGGGTGTCGATGGTGGAGGGTCTCCGCCGTGTCGTGGTCACGGGCCTCGGCGCGGTCACACCGATCGGCAACGACGTCTCCCAGTACTGGGAAGGGTTGCGGCTCGGCTCCAACGGGGTGGCACCGATCACCCTGTTTGATGCTTCACGGCATGCCTGCCGCTTCGCGGCCGAGGTGAAGAACTTCGATCCCAGCGGGATGCTGGATCGCAAGGAGACCAAGCGCTGGGACCGTTTCTGCCAGTTCGGTGTGGTGGCCTCCAAGCAGGCGGTGGACCAGGCGCAGCTCCTGATCGACGAAAGCACGCAGCACCGCATCGGTGTGGCGATCGGCTCCGGTGTGGGCGGCCTGCTGATGATGGAAAGCCAGGCCCATGTGCTCGCCGACCGGGGACCTGACCGGGTCAGTCCGTTCTGCGTGCCGATGATGATTCCCAACATGGCGGCTGGGCTGACCGCGATCGCCCTTGGGGCCAAGGGTCCCAGCACCGCCGTATCCACGGCCTGTGCGGCTGGATCCAACGCCATCGGCGATGCCTTCCGTCTGATCCAGCTCGGCCTGGCCGACGCCATGATCTGCGGCGGAGCCGAATCGGCGATCACGCCCCTGGGGGTGGCTGGCTTCGCCAGTGCCAAGGCTCTCTCCTTCCGCAACGACGACCCCGCGACCGCCAGCCGACCCTTCGACGCCGAACGCAACGGTTTCGTGATCGGTGAGGGCTCAGGAATCCTGGTGCTCGAAAGCCTGGAGAACGCCCGCGCACGGGGGGTAGAGATCCTCGCCGAGGTGGTGGGCTACGGCATGACCTGCGACGCCCACCACATCACTTCCCCGACTCCGGGGGGCCTCGGTGGCGCCGAAGCGATGCGGCTGGCCATGGCCGATGCACGCATTGAGCCCGAGCAGGTCGACTACGTCAATGCCCACGGCACCAGCACCCAGGCCAACGACAGCAACGAGACCTCCGCGATCAAGGCGGCCCTGGGTGAGCACGCTTATCGCATCCCCGTCAGTTCGACCAAGTCAATGACCGGGCACCTGCTGGGCGGCAGCGGCGGCATCGAGGCGGTGGCCGCCGTGCTGGCGATAGGCCACAACCTCGTACCACCTACCATCAATTATCAAAATCCGGATCCGGCCTGTGATCTGGATGTCGTGCCCAATCAGGCGCGGGAACAGAAACTCAACGTCGTGCTCTCGAATTCGTTCGGATTTGGCGGCCACAACGTCTGCCTCGCCTTCCGTCGGATGCGCTGAAAGCCTGGCATTGCCAGCTCTCCGCCGCCCGGAACGCCTCACTCCACTAACTCCTCCCCCCAACCATGGTCGCCGCCCCCACTGTGGACACCCTGTCCGTCGACAACCTCTGCGTCAACAGCATTCGCTTCCTGGCGATCGACGCGATCAACAAGTCCAACTCGGGGCACCCCGGCCTGCCGATGGGCGCGGCACCGATGGCCTATGCCCTGTGGGACAAGCACCTGCGCCACAACCCGGCCAACCCCAAGTGGTTCAACCGCGACCGCTTCGTGCTCTCGGCCGGCCATGGCTGCATGCTCCTCTATGCGCTGCTGCACCTGAGCGGCTACGACAGCGTTTCAATCGAGGACATCAAGCAGTTCCGTCAGTGGGGCTCCAAGACCCCCGGCCACCCCGAAACCTTCGAAACCCCCGGGGTTGAAGTCACCACGGGACCCCTTGGCCAGGGCATCTCCAATGCCGTTGGTCTGGCGATCGCCGAGGCCCATCTGGCCGCGAAATTCAACCGACCGGACGTCTCACTCGTCGATCACCACACCTACGTGATCATGGGCGACGGCTGCCACCAGGAGGGGATCTCCGGTGAGGCCGCGTCCCTGGCCGGGCACCTGGGCCTGGGCAAGCTGATCGCCCTCTACGACGACAACCACATCACGATCGACGGCAACACCAAGGTGTCGTTCACCGAGGATGTGCTCAAGCGCTACGAGGCCTACGGCTGGCACGTGCAGCATGTGGCCGATGGCAACACGGACATCGACGCGATCGGGAGGGCGATTGAAGCGGCCAAGGCCGTCACCGACAAGCCCAGCCTGATCAAGGTCACCACCACCATCGGCTACGGCTCACCCAACAAGGCCGACACCGCCGGGGTGCACGGCGCCGCTCTGGGCGCTGAGGAAGCCGACCTCACCCGCAAGTCTCTGGGCTGGAGCTACGGCCCGTTCGAAGTGCCCGAGGAAGCCTATGAACAGTGGCGCAAGGCCCGCGAACGCGGCGCGGCCCTGGAGGCTGAGTGGGACAACATCCTCGCCGCCTACCGCAGCGAGTACCCCGCCGAAGCCGCCGAATTCGAGCGGATGCTGCGCGGTGAACTGCCCCAGGGCTGGGACAGGAATCTGCCCCGCTTCACCCCCGAGGACAAGGGCCTGGCCACCCGCCAGTACTCCTACAACGTGCTCAATGCGATCGGCCCCGACCTGCCTGAGCTGATCGGTGGTTCCGCCGACCTCACCCACTCCAACCTCACCGACATCAAAGGTGAAGGCAGCTTCCAGAAGGGCAGCGAGGCCAACCGCTACCTGCATTTCGGTGTGCGCGAGCACGCCATGGCGGCGATTCTCAACGGTATTGCTTATCACGACAGTGGCCTGATCCCCTACGGCGGCACCTTCCTGGTGTTTGCCGGTTACATGGTGGGCGCCATGCGCCTCTCGGCCCTGAGTGAGCTGGGTGTGATCTACGTGCTCACCCACGATTCGATCGGCCTCGGCGAAGACGGCCCCACCCACCAGCCGGTGGAAACCCTGGCTTCGCTGCGCTCGATCCCCAACCTGCTGGTGATCCGCCCTGGCGATGGCAACGAAACCAGCGGCGCTTACCAGGTGGCGGTGACCAACCGCAAGCGGCCCACGGTGCTGGCCCTCAGCCGCCAGGCGATGGTGAACCAGCCCAACTCAGCGCCTGAGCATGTGGCCAAGGGCGGTTACATCCTTGAAGACAGCAACGGCAGCCCCGACCTGATTCTGATCGGCTCTGGCACGGAACTCGATCTCTGCGTCAAAGCCGCCAAGGAGTTGCGCGGCCAGGGCCACAACGTGCGCGTGGTCTCGATGCCCTGCGTTGAGCTGTTCGAGGAACAGGACGCCAGCTATCGCGAGTCGGTGCTGCCTGGCGCGGTGCGCAAGCGCCTGGTGGTGGAAGCCTCCGGCTCCTTCGGCTGGCACAAGTACGTCGGCCTCGACGGTGACACCGTCTCGATCGACCGTTTCGGCGCCTCCGCCCCAGGGCCCGTGTGCCTGGAGAAGTTCGGCTTCACCGTGGAAAACGTAGTCGCCAAGGCCAAGGCGCTCTGAGCAGCGCGCACTCCACAACCCAGCCCCTTGAGCTGATGGGCACCCGTGAACGTCTCTCGATCGTTCTGCCCACGTACAACGAACGGCAGAACGTCGGGAGGATCCTGGAGGAACTGCTGCCGCTCAAGCAACGCTTCGATCTCGAAGTTCTCTTCGTCGACGATGACTCGGCGGATGGCACGGCCGATCTGGTCAAGCAGCTGGCCCATGGCCAGACCGGGGTGCGCCTGATCCGCCGGGTGGGGCGCGCCGGTCTGGCCAGCGCCATCAAGGAGGGGATTCTCGATGCCACCGGCGATGTGATCGTGGTAATGGACTGCGACGGCCAGCACGAGCCTGCTGCGGTGGAAGCCGCTGTTGAGGACCTGCTCAACAGCGGCAGTGATCTGGTGGTGGGCAGCCGCTTCCACCCCGAGGCCGCCATTCATGGGCTGAGTGAGAAGCGCACCCGCAACTCCACCTGGGCCAACACCATCGCCCGCTTCAGTTTGCCGGGCTACCGCCGGCTCACCGATTACATGAGCGGCTTTTTTGCGCTCCGGCCCGATGCCGCGTTGCGCTTTGTGCGGCGGGTGGATGTGAATGGGTTCAAGTTTCTCTACGAACTTCTCTCGATCAGCCGCGGTTCGCTGCGGGTGAGTGAAATTCCCCTGCGCTTCCAGGCCCGGGTAGCCGGGGATTCCAAGCTGGATCTGGCGATCGTCTGGGATCTGGGGGTCTCGATCCTGCACACCCTTCTGCTGCGCTCGATTCCCCGGCGCGCCATCAGCTTCGCCCTTGTGGGTCTCAGCGGTGTGGCGGTTCAGATGCTGGTGGTGCAGGCGCTGATGGGTGGAACGGGGCTAGTCTTCAAACAGGCGCTGCCGATCGCGGTGGTGGTGGCCGCCAGCTCCAACTATCTGATCAACAACGCCCTCACCTTCCGATTCCAGCGCCAGCAGGGAACGGCGCTGCTGAAGGGCCTGCTCAAGTTCCTGCTGGTGGCCTCCCTGCCGGTGCTGGCCAACGTGGGTGTGGCCTCCACCTTCTACAATCTGGTCTCCCGAAACACATTCTGGGCCCAGCTGGCAGGCATTTTGGTGGTGTTCGTATGGAACTACGCGGCGTCCTCGCGGTTCGTTTGGAACACTCCGTAGCCGTCCAGCGAAAACCAATAACTCCAGGGCTAACGCGTCCCGAAATATACAGACTCCCTATCCTACATTAACATCTCTTTTCCCGCTAATTCCCGTGGAGTCATAATAGACAAGGGCCGGCTCAGCGAATGCATGAATCACCATACTCATTCGCGTCTGATCCATGATTTTTCGAGGAGATCCACCATGTATCAGATTTTCTTGCCAAATCAAGACATCACCAGCCCTAGGCAAGAAAGTCTGCGGACATAAATAAGCATTATCGGCGAGCAATTTTTTTATTGCCGGGGTAAAGACAGCGCCAAACTTGTTGTAGTCACCATCTTCCGAATCGACTTTTGGAACTCCATGGGATGAACATAAAACCGCTGGGAGACGATACGATCCTGGATAATAGAATAGCTCTCCAGAGCCAGGCACAACATCTTCTAGCGCAACCCATACCCCACACACAAGCCCCCTAGGGAATGGGGTCAGATGAATTGTATCCTGATGGGCATCCTGAGTTGATCCATTGATAAAGGTCAAGCTCTGACAAGGGAACGCTTGGCAGCCAAACAAATCACTAACTACATCATAGATTAGCTTAGACGAATAGATAGCATTAGGAGAATTCAAAGAAGCATGCAGATTAGTTTGCGTCCCCTGTGTTGGTGTAAATCCCTGGGGACCTCAACCCCGGCGTAGCCGGGGTTGAGCGCGCACCTCAGACGTTCCGCTCAGCGGCCAGCGTTGCAAGGGGTGGGCAGGCCCGTGACCCTGGTTTGAGCACTACCTCAACCAGACGAACCATGCCCACGTCCAATCGTGCCGCAATTGAGCTGGCGCCGCTACTGGATGGCAGCAGCGCCGGTGAGCTGATCCCGGAGCTGGTGCGCCACGGCCTGCAGCAGCTGATCGAGCTGGAGGTCGCTGCCGTGCTCGGCGCAGAGCGCCATGAGCGCAGCGAGGACCGGCTCGGCTACCGCAATGGTTACCGGCCTCGCACCCTGGCCACCCAGGTGGGGGACATCGACCTCCGCATCCCCAAACTGCGCTCCGGCAGCCACCTGCCCTCGATCCTGGAGCCGCGCCGCCGTGTGGACCAGGCCCTCTACGGCGTGGTGATGGAGGCCTATGTCGGCGGCATCTCAACGCGCAAGGTCGACGCCCTGGTGGCCGCCCTGGGAGTCCAGAGCGGCATCTCCAAATCTCAGGTGAGCCGCATCTGCGCTGACATCGACATCCAGGTGCAGGCCTTCCTGAACCGCCCCCTTGAGGCCACCGGCTACGCCTACCTGTACCTCGATGCCACCTATC
>NZ_JAGQBY010000036.1:0-23371 GCF_024345875.1 Synechococcus sp. EJ6-Ellesmere | reverse complement strand
CATCTGTCGTGTCGCCTGCGGTGGCTCTGTTTTTGCTGCCGCCTCCCCCTGCCATGGCAGGGGGAGAAGCGGGCGGAACCCGCCTACGTAATTGACGCGACCCGCCTACGTAGTTGACACCGGGCAACGCTGCATGAGGCCCGGCAGTATTTCAACCAGCAGGTGTTGCGCAGTGCGCCCCGTGCTGAAGCTACGAGTGCTGAATACGTGGCCATGGCCTTCACCGCCCTCATCGCTGAAGCCCAGACATACCTTCAGCTTGATGAGGGAGAGAAGGCGGCCCGAACCCTGCGCCAGGGATTGACGGACCTGCGTCCTGGCCTGACCCAGCTGATGAATGCCGTGCTCAAAAACAGCGCCACCTATCTCAGGCCCGACTTCTGGGGACAAGTGGATCTGGACTTCATCCTCTGGTTGACCAATGGCTTCAAGAGAATGCAGCGAGCACCAGGGGAACGTGCTGAATGGATCAGTGCCAACGAGTTGTTCGACAAATTGCGCCCACAGCTGGGTGATGCATTCAAGAGCTCCGAGGACTGGCACGGAGAGATTCCTTTGGCAGTGGTCGATACGAGCGGCGTTGACCACTGGCGGATCGGACCCATGGATCAGGGCGTCGACAAGGCAAAACGGTTCAAGCTGGTCAAGCAAGAACTGGCCAAGGGGCTGGCCAAGATCGCCGCGCTGGTCGAAGGCCACGATCGGCTATGCGGCCAGGTGCTCCAACTTGAGGAGCTCCACCGCCTTGGGATCAAGCCCAGCGAGTTGGAATCCATGCGGGCCCTTCCTGAAGGCCAGGCGGCTGTGGTGATGCTGGATCGGATCCAGCATCCGGAGCTCGCGTGAGCAAACGGCTGATCGAGGAGTGGCTGCCGGACGCCGTCATCAGCGACAGTCAGCAACGAGTGCAGCCTCTCCTGAACGTGGAGGCAGATCGCCTTCTAGTGATTAACATTCAAGCGCCTTGATTGACCCTATTACGGCTGTAACTTACGCCCACATTGTCAATCAAGCAGAGAGCTATGGGGATTTCTCCTGCATATGCTTTTTCACATTGCCTCGATGCAGCCAGGAACATTGCGACTGGCTTCGAGAAGAATCTCGGAGAATGCCCTCTTGGGCTGAACATAAAAGCCCTTAATCTCTCTGAGGAGCTTGGAACTGGGGCAAAGGGGATTGATGACCTCGATCGCATTCCATTCTCTGCAGGAGTGGATCTTGTGGGGAAGGCAGTCTATGAGACTGATGAAGAATTGAAAGACCGATTGGCTGCAATCCTGCCACTACAGGGCTCGGGGCCGGAACCGCACGGGCATGCCGTCGGCGGGATAGATCAGCAGGTTCTGCTGCTGGTTTTCAAGCGATGCCGCGCCGTTCACAAGCTCCCAGTCGTAATGGCGAAGCAGCAGAGCCAGCATCACGGTGGCCTCCAGCATCGCCAGATGCTCCCCGATGCAGCGGTGGGCACCGGAGCCGAAGTCGATCATTGGGGGCGCCTGGCGCTCCGCTCCTACCTGGAGCCAGCGTTCCGGCAGGAACTCCAACGGCCTGGGGAAGGCCTGGGGATCACGCCCGGCCCCCAACATCGACCAGATCAGGGTGGTTCCGACCGGAACCAGGCCGACCCCTTCCAACTCAGTCTCCTTCACCACCTGCAGGGACGTGGATCCCGAGGCCACCGAAAACAGGCGCAACGTTTCCTTGATGACGCCCCGCACAACATCCAGTTCGCTGATGCAGAGCGGCGTCAGGCCACCATGCCGCTCCCACGCCTCATCGACAGCCTGCCTGGCCCGGCCCAGGACGTCGGGATGGAGGGCCAGGGATCCTGCGGCGAAGGAGAGGGTGTGAGCGGTGGTATCGGTGCCGGCGATCAGAAATTCGATGGCCTCGGCAATCAGGGAGTCCTGGTCGTAGCGGGTCTCCTTGGCCGCCATGCGCACCAGCAGCGACTGGCGGAACAGGGGGGTGATGCTCGCCTCGTCGACGGTTTCACCGTCCCTCAGCCGCAGGGCGAGGGACACCCGGGGGGCGAGCAAATCCTCCAGCTGCTGGCTGGCTGCCCAGTACTGCCGCGAGGCCCGGGTCGGGAGGAACTTCATCCAGCGGCTCTCGCCGGTGGCGAGGCGGAGAAAGCGGTAACCCAGCACGGCCATGGCGTCATAAGTGCGGGCCACATCCAGGGGCGGGCCCTCGGGAGTCGCGACCCCTTCCTGCAGAGGGATGCCCAGCATCAGGGCGGCGATGACCCGCATGGCCATCTTCACGAACAGGGGATCAAGCGCGATGGCCTGCCCGGGCGGTGCCTGCTCAATACGCTCCAAGACCTGCGCGCTGGCCTGCTGGAGCAGAGGCAGGTGGCCGGCGATGCTGGCGGCGGTGAATTCGGGATTCCAAGCTCTACGCCGCCACTGCCATCCGGGGCCGTCCTCGCCGATCAGAATCGGGCCGCGCATGTCATTCCAGGCCCGCCGCGTTCCGGGGGAGCGGACCAGGCTGCCGGAGCGCATCCCCTGCACGATCGTGTTCTCGATCAGTTCAGGCCGGCTGAGCACGACGACGGGCTTTCCAGCCCAGTACACGTACACCGGCCCATAGACCTGGCTCCAGGCGTGCAGGAGCTGAAAAAAGCGCTTGTGGCGCACGGCAGAGAGCACCGCTGGAATGTTGCCGAGCAGGGGCACACCCTGTGGCGAAGGAAGCTTCCGCAGGGGCGCAAAGTGTCGATGCCGCCGCCAAGCACCCCAGCCCAAAAGACTCGCCACTGCCACGAGCAACGTGGTGATCAGCCATGGCACCTGGATCATCACAGCAGAACCCCTAAGTGTGTTTTCTCGCCAGATCATTCAGCGATCAGCAGGCGCTGGAGGCATTACTGATCGCTGAGGCCACGAGAGCCATGTGGCATCTGTGACCGTTACAGATCCCCCGATAGAGGGGTTGCCAAAGGTTTCGATTCTCCGTTATAGGGTCATCTGTAGCGCTTGAAGGTTCCCCATGGCCCTAGGTGTGTAGTCCCACCAGGTTCAGCTAACAGTGCTCTCGGCATCAGCCGAGACGTTCTACCAGAGAAGAATATCATCGCTGACACCGCTGGTGAGATCAGCTTCTGCTATAAGGACAACTGGGGCCAAGAGCAGATCCGCACGATGCCAGGTGCCGAGTCTCTCTGGCTGCTTCTGAGGCACGTGCTGCCACGACGTTTTTGGCGCGTGCGGGATTTTGGCATTCTGCATGCGAACTGCAAACGGCTGGTTCAGCTCTTGCAGCTTGTTCTCAGGGTTCCTATACCGTCGCCACGACTCTCCCTGCAACGTTCACCGGTTCTCTGCCAGTCTTGCGGAAAAGCGATGACACTGATCGCCAGGATGCTCCGAATCACTGAGCATCAGTTGTGTTGAGCTGAGGTCATTATGCTGATCATAGTCATGGGTTCATAGCCAGAAGGCATCCGCATGCGGCTCTGTAGAATGCGATCGGCGTCACGATATGCAGCCGCAGCTAGGCCGTGGTCGTACAGTGCGAAACAAGCAACAGAAACATCCATGAAGCCAGGCTGCTGGCCATTCTCCTGGTTGTCAAATCTGAACCAGACCTGAATTCAGGCGGGACGAATCTACCGAAGGTGGCTGCTCAGAAGCGTCAAAGGGCTTGTCCAACACAGGATAAGATCGTAGCTGCGCACGATCTATCCTTGTTCGTTGGGCAGCACCGGCACCTCCTCAGTGGTTCTCGAAGTCATTGAACGGGGTCTCTAGTATGGTCGCAGCATAGATCTCAAGGAGTGCCTGACGCGTGGCGTCGACCTCTTCTACGAAACGGAGATCCATCGACCTAATGCGAGCCTTTGCGGCAGAGAACGCGGGACCAAAGACGGAGTCTTTCTCAAGTTCACTCCGTGAGCCTGAACTCTTGTAGGAGGCCTGTGTGCGCCCTGTCTCCTGACGGGCGATCCGAAACGCAAAGGTAGCAGTGTTGTGGTTGCTGCTTGCTCGACAGTGGTTCTGGAGCCGTCTCTTCAGGTTATTGGTACGGCCAACGTAGAGATGAATGTCGCCATCCGAGAACAAGTAAATGCCTCTCTTTGGAATCGACTGGGGAAGCTTCTCCGCATGCACAGGCTCCATCTCCATGAGTTTCTGGAAGGTCGGCTCCAGGGACTCAACTACTTTGGCGAACTTGGTGTTCACTCGCCTGCTCCGATGTCTGCCCAACGCTGCCCCTGAGTTGCAGGCAAGCGCAAGGATGGATATAGTGCATCGCAGGTGGCCTGTCCACTCTAGGGGCATGTTCGGATCTCTAAGGGGGGCTACCGCTCAAGTGCCTACCCCGACCACCCTGAGATGGATAACTTACAACCCCAATCGACTGAGCAATGTTACTATTTTGTCTTAGGACACCTTATTGAAGATGAAGAATGAACATGTTACTAGGACCCTCATCGCGCTTTTGATCCTGGGTGGATGTACTGCCATTCAAGCCGGGCCAAAGTTTTTATGGAGCAGTAATGTATTCAAGAAAGCAGAGGGCATGAACTGGATATGCGTTGGATCTATGCGTGTCGGCGAGATCGTCAACCCAGTTACATGGTTCTTCCCTCCGCCCGCGAGGCACTATTTTGTAAAGCAGGACAAAGCGCTGTTATTACCCGATTCGTCAACAGAGTGGATAGTGCAGAAAAACATGATTGACTTTGATGAAGGGCAAATTACTTATTACTATCTCTATGACACTGTGAGCAACAAAGGCGCATATATTTCGAGCAATTCAGCCTCCGAGTCAGACTTCAAGAAAAATATTAGCAACCCAGACTGGAAAGATCTGGAAACCGAATGGGATAAGAATATATTGAGATGGCTAAAGGACGGGAAGCCGCTTAACCCAAGCTACTGCAGTTAAAGAAGCCCTCCCCCACTGAAGTCCGCTCGGTCTGACCCATCCACCAGGGGGCCTTACCGACGACCATGAAACCAACCTATGAGAGCGCTGTGCGTAACCAGATCCACCAGCGCATGAGCCCAAGCTCAACAGGTAGGACATAGGAATAGCGAATCTATTCTACCCAAACGTTATCTCGAAACATTTTTAGCACTGAATATTCTCAGTAACCATGTCTTATTCTGCGTAACCTTACCTCTATGGAGGCGATTGACTTTTTGCATGTAATGAGATTTCGCACCGCCTCCCGAGACGCTATGTCGTGATGCGAAGAAGGTAACACCATTTTCTCGGCTTCACGCAATAAGTACGTTGCTTCGATAAAGGCCGACTCAAGATCATCAATATAGTGAGACAGGAGGAGTGGCCGACCTTTCTTGCCAGATACCTGTGGTTTTCTGTTAAAGCGAAATGCCAACGGCCTACCGCGACTTTATTGCTGTTTAGAGTATTCCTAGTCCTGATTCAAGTCAAGAGTTTCCTGGCCTGTAGGAGCCAGAAGCGGATTGCCAAACTTTTGTCATTACCACTGGCTCACCTGGATCGGGTGCACCGCGTGGTCGGCTGTGATCTCAAGGATCGTCTTGCGGCCACTGATCGCCTCGATGGCGACCCTGGCCTTGAACTCGGAGCTATGGGTAGGTCGCTTGCTTATCGGTGGGTAGGAGCCCCTTTCAAGGGCGGTGCCCCGCCTCAGAGGTTAACAATGGGACCAGTCCAGTAAATCCAATCCACCTTAGACTGATCGAGACCTTGCATAATACTTCTGAGACTCCTAATGTGGGAATTTAGCTTATCCACTCGAGCTTTGTACTTACCGTCAGCGGCCCGGCATGTTGCGACTTTAGTCCTTTCGCTTTATTTATTATTCGTATCTTTGGCTCCAGCCCTGGCAGGACGAGTCATCGACATAACTGATGAAGAAACTAAAGAGTTTTGCAGTGCCAATCCCGAAAAATGTGAAACACGCTGGGCCTGGGAGTACACTATTGGCGCAATAGCTTTTCTTTTTATCCTGAAGTTTGGCTTGAAGTTCGCTACTGGGTTGTCCAGACATCGGATTCCTGGGCCAGGAGAGGAAAAATATGTCAAGCCCTCCGATAGAGTAAAAGTGTCTCATCTAATCCCTGGCAAGAAACACGTACAACCGTGGTCAAAGAGCGATGCGATTGCTTTTTATCTTGCGATACAATCAAAACTTCCTAAGGTTTCCTCGCAAGATCTCTTCACTAGCATTGAGCGATTAAAGTCGGCCGGTCTTACAAGTAGGAAACTTACTTCTGAACAGAGGCTTTCTATTGCTGCAATGCTTGATGAAGACCCGCTTAGCGAGATAGGGTCGCTGCCTACAAGTTCAATTATTGCGCTTGCAATATTTATAGTTACACGAAGATTCCCGCCAGATGATAGTGAAACCGGGGTAGCTTTTAGATTTAGCAGGCTGGTGTTTGTGACGGTCATTGCTCAAGCCTTAAAGGAGGTTAAAGAATTTGATGAGAACTTCTTTTCCACCCTTGTTCGCTTGCAGGCGCAGATTTCCACAGCACTCACTCAGGAAGATAGCACCGTAATGGATGAGTGGCAGGATTATTACTTTTCTAATGAGACATGGCTTAAAGACTTCTATGCTCCAATGGTTTTAATGGCGACGATCCCCTTTCATTTAGATCCTGGCGTGAAAGTCGATCCTTTGCATTGGGCCGAATGGTACTGTAAATGCCTAGTAGAGGTTCTTACATATAGCCTTGGCGACTCTTCAAAGCAAGCCTGGGCAAAAGAAGCACTTGCTCCATTTTCGAACTCAATGAATGAGTGAAAAACTGTATGCGTTCAGGGGGTGGGATAACGATGAAAAGTGGCGGATCTGAAGGGCACGGGGTTAACCCACTTCCCCTGGGGCTGTGCTCCCGGTCCTCCCCGCCAGCGCCCTCGCGAATGCCGCCGCCGTACCCGTCTGCGACGCCCACGGATAGGAGCGCAGATGCACCTCCAAAGAGTGCCCCATGCTCAGCGCCACGCTGCCGGGGTCGATCCCCAGCTGGTGGGCCCTGAGGCTGTAGCCGTGGCGGAAGCTGTAGGGCACCGCCCTCTCCCCCCGCGCCTCGAGCCGCTGCCTGAGCGATCGCCAACCGTCCTGCCGGCCGAGGTAGGTGGCCAAGGCATCCGAGGCTCCAGGCACCGATCCCAGCGGCGGCAGCTCGATCAGACCTGCTCGCCAGCGCTCCAGCAGGTTCCACTGCGGCCGCCCACCGTCCCAGTCCGTCAGCGGCAGCGGATGAATCCGCCGCGGCGCCGTCATGCCGCCACCGCTGCGCTTGCGGTACGAACACCACCAGATCCAGTCCCCACTGCCCGGCTCCTGTCGCACCGCCAGGTGCTGTAGCTCGATCGGCCTGAGCCCCAGCTCCGCCAGCAGCCGCAGGGCATCCGCCCAGCGCAGACCCGGCGCATCGCTTGGCAGCCCATCAATCAGCGCCAGGATCTCCAGGTCACTCAGCGCGTCACCCTTGCGGTGTCCGGGGGCAGTCGCGGCAGCCGAAACCCCAATGCAGGAGCGCAGATCAGCCGGTGGCCGCCAAAGCTCAGGAAAGTGCTCCCGCTCGACGCAGTGCCGCAGGAACTGGGCCAGGCTCTGGGCGCGAATCTGCCGCATCCGGCTGCCAGGCGCCCAGTCCCGCAGGCAGGCATCGAGCAGATCGACCGTGCTACCCGGCGGCTGGCCGCTCTCCAGCAGCTGCAGCGCCATGGTCAGCACAGGCTCGTAGCTCGTAGCCCAGGTGGTCGGCTTGATCGCCGCGCCATGCTCCAGCTTCTGGCGGCGGAAAGCCACCAAGGCGGCACTCCAGTCCCGCTGACTGTTCACCGCCTTGCCGTCGGCAATTTCTCCCGCCTCCTGAAGGCCATGGCCCTGGAGAGTCAGCAGGTAGACGTTGCGAACCCGGGCAAGAATCGCCCCGACTTCAAGCCGCGTCCAGGCGAAGGGAAGCACCAGCGACTCCATCGACCCACCCGGCTTGCGGATCAGCAGCCGCACCCCACCGCGCTGTTCACGCACGGACCAGCCCTTCGCCGTAGAGGTACGAACGGCGCCACGCAAGCCCTGCTCCCATGCGGCGTCATGGCTGACCCTTGGCACATGCTGAGCACAAACTGAGCACAAAAATACCCGACACTGCCCGTTCAGGCCAGTTCAACACCAGTCAGGAAGCCAGTTCTGGACAGACTTTCCAGTCACCGGGCTCCCCCTAGATACGCTTTGGGAGCACTAGGTCGCAGGTTCGAATCCTGTCGCCCCGACTGACTTTTCAGGGATTGGCCAAGGGGGATGGGAGAGATTCGGGGAGAGATTCCCGGTCTCCCACCCCTTCCCCCTTGGGTGCTGGCTTCTGCTCGGATCGCTTCGCGTGATCGTGAGGCCCTGCCCTGCACTGGTTTGACGCAACCTCAAGCAGCAGGCTTCCCGCTGAATGGGCAGTCAGGCTTGTTGGTCATGGACCATCGCCAACCCGTCTGGCCTTCATCGGCTGCAGCCCCACCAGTAGGTGGTGAACACCAATGAGCAGGTGAAGCAAGGCCGTGCAGGGCTCGAGAGCTCTCTCCCATGGGAGAGGTTTTGAGTACCCCAGCAGCGGAGCGATGTCGGCATCCGCTCTCAAGAGTTTGCCCATCAAAACCCTCTGAGGCCAGGAGGAGCTCCGATCGGCGACGGCCGTACTTCAGCGTGCCACGGCTGCGCCGTGGCGTGCATCGGCCAACCGCCGCCGCCCTCCGCTCGGGGCGGTGGTGGGGGCAGCTGGCAGGGCCTCTCTCCCGCGGCTGCGGTGTCATGGCGGGCTGTCCGCTGGCAGGTGGTGGATGGGGGCACTGATTGCAAAGGATTGCCTCGCGCGGCTGCGCGGCTGTCCGTCAGGCCTGGGTCCCACGCCAGCCGTAAAGATGGCCAGTTAGCTGTCATTCAATCCAGGCTCGTGAGCATGAGCCAGAATCCCTAAGGTCATTGTGGCTGCAGCGCCTCTGGCGCACCTAAAGTGCATTTGTACTGGTAGAATAAGGGCTACGCCAAAGGCCCCGAGCCCATCGCCTGCGGCAACGTCATCCCCTGATCTCGCCATCACCGCCGCATATGTCTGAGCGGCCGTGATGCCCCGGTCAGTTGTCACGCACGGCAACTGATTCCATGGCTGTTTGTCCTTCTTCCAGGCCCGTCATCGGCGCCGGTCGCTCCCTTGTGATCGTGGCCGGCGGCGGTCGTGATCTGGCCTGGCCCCATCAGCGCGTGGCCGCTGAGCTGCTCGCCCGCAGCGGCAGCCGGCTGGTCCATCTGCTGCTCCACGGCGGAGCTCGCGGCGCCGATGCCGCCATCGCCCGTGCTGCCCATCAGCTGGGCTGGTCGGCTCTCGTCCTGCCTGCCGAGTGGCGGCGCCATGGCCGGGCCGCCGGGCCGATCCGCAACCGGGAGCTGCTCGAGCTGGCCGTTGCCCGCGCCGAGGCCCACACCTCTCCTGATGACTCCACCTCGGTGCTGGTGGTGGCGTTCCCCGGTGGCGCAGGCACGGCCTCGTTGGTCCAGCAGGCCCGCCGCATGGCTTCCCGTTCGCCGGTGCCGATCGCCGTGGTGGAAGTCAGCCCATCAGCCGGCCGCTGGGCCGATCCGGCTGCGGCCTCTTGCCTCTGAAGCCTTCCTCGCCACTTGGCGCCCCTGTCCCATTCCCCTCTCACTGTCATGCCTGTTCTCACCCCCATCCCCACCGCTTCCGCCGCTCTCGCCATTGCCCCAGCAGTGGCTCCCCAACAAGCCGCCGGCCCGGCATGCTCCCTGCAGCGCTCTGGCTCCCTGTGGCAGCTGGGCATCGAGGCCCAGGAGCTCACCACCGCCATCGGCCAACTGGCCGAGCAGCTGGAGTCCGATGACCCCGAGCAACACCAGTCAGCCCTCGCTGAGCTGGAGGCCGCCCTGCTGGCCGAGGAGGGCAACAAGCAGGCCCTCGCCGCCAAGGCCGATGCCACCTGCTGGGTGATTGAGCACCTGCGCGGCCAGGCCGCCTACCGCCAGCAGCAGGCCAAGCGGCTCACCGAGCTGTCGCGCTCCGATGGGAGCCGGGCTGATGCCCTGGAGGAATCTCTGGTGCAGGTCCTCACCCGCCTGGAGCCTGGCGCCACCCGCTTCTCGTTCCCCAACCACGAGCTCAGCAGCCGCCGGTCCCAGGTCGTGGTGATCGACGACGAGCAGGCTCTCGATCCCGAGTGGTTGACGGTGAAAACCACCAGCCAGCCCGATAAGGCCGCCATCAAGGAGGCCCTCAAGGCCGGCCAGCAGATCCCTGGCGCCCAGCTCCTCTCCCGCCGCTCCTGGCGCATCCACTGAGGGGGCAGTGCCCCCTCGTTATGGGCCTGCTGCAGGGGCAGGCCCAGGTCATCCATTCAGAGCCATCACCAGATCACCAGAACCCATGGATCTCTCCACCTACGGCAGCACCAGCTCCACCACCACACCCACCAGCCCGCGGCCCAGGGGCCACATCTGGTCCACACGGCTCGCCAGCTGGGTGGTGCCGATCACCCGAAAGCCGGGCCGGCGGCCCTCGCCGGATCACATCCACTGCAGCGAGCCGCCCTGCTGGGTGTTGATCGAGCCGCTGCCGCCTGAAACCTCCGCCCACTGATCCCGGTCCCTCCTCCCGCTCACCCCCTCACTGCCATGCCCTGCACCTTCTCCACCGAGCAGATCGCCTCTCTCTCCGCCCCCCTCGATCGCGCCAAGGTGCGCCAGCGCGAGCAGGGCCGCTCCAAGGTCAGCTACCTGGAGGGGTGGCAAGTGATCGCCGAGGCCAATCGGATCTTCGGGTTCGATGGCTGGCAGCGGGAAACCATCCAGACCCGTTGCGTCAACCAGTCCGAGCGCCCCATCGGTGCCAGGGGCACGGGCCGGGAAGCCAGGCCCGGCTGGGGTGTCACCTACACCGCCCGGGTGCGCATCACCGTCGGGGCAGCCGCTCAGATCCCAGTGATCCGGGAAGGCTGCGGTGCCGGCCACGGCATCGACGCCGATCTGGGCCAGGCCCATGAATCGGCCCTCAAGGAAGCGGAAACCGATGCCATGAAGCGGGCGCTGATGACCTTCGGGAACCCGTTCGGCCTGGCGCTCTACGACAAGCAGCAACGCGAAGTCACCCACTCGGCAGGGGAGAACGGCGTTCCTCCGCCTGCCAGTGCCAGCAACGGCACACGAACGATCCATCGCAGCCCCTCCCCCGTGGCCCCGACCGCCGCCGCAGCGGAAGCCAGCGACGACCCAGGCCTAACGCCCCTCGAGTCGGCCGTCATCCACCAGGTCCTCGCCACCCGGCGCGGTCTGCCCCGGCCGGTGCTGGAGGGCTTCACCACGGCGTTCCGCAAGCGGTTCCAGGTGCCCCAGGAGGCCACCTCCATCGCCGATCGGATCCTCCAGAAGCGTCATCACGACTGGATCGAGGCCTACCTGGTACAGCACCAGCAGGTCGCTGCCTGATGGAGGGATCATCTGGGGGGGCTGTCAGCTAGGAGGTCTCCTCGGGGTTGAATCGCGCCGTGTCGGCATCAACCCAGCCACCAAAGGAGAACATGGGACGGATGCCAGACAAGGGTGAACATTGCTCGGCGATGTGCCGCTGCACCTCTTCGCTCTGGAGGTGCAACGGCAACACTTCCAGGCAGGCGCTCCCAGTGGCCAAAGCGAGCTCTTGGCCTGTCATCAGCGGGAGAAGATTCAGGTCCCCGAAGTGCTCAGAGGTGGCGAACGCCAGCAGCTTGTCGCCTTCGGGGTCTTCGAAGTAGGCAACCGTGTAGAAGGTGCCGGAGGGCCCTTTCGCTGTCGTCACCACCTTGTGGAGCAGGGCTCGCGTCGGTTGATCCGTCCCCATCGTTTCGCTCTCCCCTCAGGCGTGATCGACTGCCGTCCCTGGCCGGGACATCCCCATCGATGTCACCTGGTGGGAGCGGTTGAGCGGCGCAGACCCAGTCCCACCCCATGGATGGGCGGTTGTGGAGTCGTGCGGATCGGGCTCCGGAGGCTGCCCGTGATGATTCAGCATGAAGGGGCTCCAATACCAGTGGAGTAACCCGCAAGGGGAGGCTCAGGGAGGTCAGAGTCCCTGGGCCCTTCTTGCGTGGAAGGGCCGTGCCGTGCGGACTCCAAGGTCTAGCACCGGCTTCTGGCCACTTCACGGGGGCTTGCCACCACTGGGGGAGTCCGGCGTCTGATCGACCTCCAGATTCGGTGGTCATCCCTAGGATCGCCCTCTGGTGATCCGGCTCCGGGAGTCCCGCGGTTGGGCATCCCGAGAACCGCCGCAACCTCATTCCAGAGGGATCAAGCAAAAGCATTGCGCTGCAACGGTTCTCACTGCTCTCAATAAGGGAGCGTGTGCCAGTCGCAGAAGTGTTAGTGGCTCAGGCTTTCTTCGCTCCAGCCAGGGCCCGAGGCCCGCTCGCCCCGGCAGGGCTCTCGGTCGGCCAGTGGGTTGCGGTCATCGAGCAGCCGAAGGTCGCAACAGGGGGAACCGTGCTAGTACAGGCGTACGCATCGAATGGTCCATGGCGGTTCCCCGTCCCTCTCCAGCAGCACTGGCCGCCCGGCCCGATAGTCCGATCGAGGAGTGGCCCTATCTCGATGAGGCTGTGCTGCTCAAGACCCGCAGCCGCAAGGTCTGCATGACCTGCCACTGGTTCAGGCACCACGTTGGTGTGAACTGCATCCCGGTGCTCACCTGCCAGCTGCACCAGGGCCTGATCACCCACGGCGAGCACCTCACTAGCCGCTGCCAGGGTTGGACCGATGACATGACGCGGCAACGGGGCTGGGCGCCGGAGGTGGCATGAGCAGGGCATGGCCACCAGCAAACGACCTCCGCTTTCCCCCAAGGAGGGTTGGCTCAGCGACGGCCGCCAGGTGCTGCACTTCCGGCCGGTCCGCTACGACCGCTGGAGTCAGAGGCTCGAGGTGGTCAGCGGTGAGCTGCTACCAGGAGAGCTCATCCCGCTGCTCAAGCACCGCCGGGAGTACAGCCGCGAGGAGGCCATCAGGCTCTGGGGTGAGAAACGCAAGGCCGGCTGGGCAGCCTGCGGTCCCCAGTGGTGAGCAAGGCCTTCCTGGCCGAGCTTGGTGGCTTGGAGCCGTGATCGGCTTGCCGTACTGACAAGGCGGGCCAGCGGATCTATTAACGAATCAGAGGCCTCGACCCGGACGGTGTAGATCCACAACCCGGCAACCGGCCCAAGGGCGCTCGACTCGGGGCGCCCTTTCTATTGGGGCCATCTCCAGCACCCGAAGACACAACAAAGCCCGGCGACGAGGCCACCGGGCTTTGATCATGGTTTGGTTGGCGGAGCTGCTGACGCTGGCACCTGGGGCCAGGGTTCCAGTGGGGCTTCCCGATGGGTCCAGGGCACCTAGGGCGGTGCAATGGACGGCGGCGACGTCACACGCCAGGGAAACCAGTGATCCGTTGAGAGTGTTGGAGCAGGGGCCGGATCGTCAGCGCACTCCTGGCGGCTGCTCAGGTGGGGTGTCTTCCATGCTCTGGAGCCTCCCGGTGTCGATGGACTAACGATCGGTCGGCCAGCCGTCTGGGGCAATAGGGCTTTATGCCTGCCTCAGCCAGCCCCGGGCTGATGCCAGGCGGGCCGCATCGGTTGCCGCTTCGATGCAGCGGTGAGCGCGCCTTTTGGCGTCGCCCTGG
This sequence comes from Synechococcus sp. EJ6-Ellesmere, assembly GCF_024345875.1. Lineage (NCBI taxonomy): Bacteria > Bacillati > Cyanobacteriota > Cyanophyceae > Synechococcales > Synechococcaceae > Synechococcus > Synechococcus sp. EJ6-Ellesmere. Next base: position 9,716 of record NZ_JAGQBY010000036.1, on the reverse strand, counting down.
CTCTGAGCGCGCAGCAGGTAGGCCTCCATCGCCTCTGGAGTTTCGATCACCGCCAGGAAGTGGTCAGCGGTTCGTGCACCGAGCGAGCCACCGCTGAGCAAGCGGCTCACCAGGCCCAGCTCCCAGAGCTGCCGGCCCGCTGAGCCGGGCGAGAAGAGCTGCTGGTGCAGCACCTCCAGGAGTTTGTGTTTGAGGCTCTCCAGCTGGCCGGGCCGCAGGCGGCGGCTGTTGGGCAGTCCCGCCGCCGCTTCGGCCGGGATCGCTGCGGGGCGATCCGCAGTTTGTTCCACACTCCAGCTCAGGCCACTGCCCGGAAGCCCCACCGTGGTGCGAGGGCCGCCGCTGCGGCTCACCGGGATGTTGAACGAGGCTCCGCGGCCACCAACCGAAATAGAACTCAGGCCGCTCTTGGCGAAGTTGAAGCGCAGGGGGCCCAGGCGGGCGGAGCGGCGAAAGCGGAAGGCCATGGTGATCAGCGGTGCTTGATGCAGGTGCTGCCGGAACTGATCCGGCCCAGAAGGCAACAGCTCAGCTTGCACAGCGGGCACAGCAGGTGCTGGCCGGATCCCCTGCGCACCCAAGTATCCGGCGGCTTTCGGTCAACGGAGATCGACTTGGAGGCGCACCAGGCCCTCGCGACAGTTGATGCGTGCCGACTCACATGTCCCCGAGATCAAAGCGGGCCCGCCAACAGGAGCTCGGTGGAAGCGACGGACAAAGGATCCCCATAACAAGTCCTAGCACCCAATGCCTGGCCTTGAATGGCTGCAGACCCCCAGTTCTCAGCTGCGGTCACCCCGCCTGTGAGCACGATGCCCACCAACAACCAGACCGTTAGCTGCATCAGCGCAGAGCGCGGTGCCCTGGTGTTCTGGGCGCCAGGTCAGCAGCCCCGGAGGTTTAACAGCCGCGTGCAGATCATCGATGTGTTCTCTCTGCAGGTGGCCACGGGCTACAGCCGCGATCCGCAGGGCCGACTGCTGCTGGAGGCGCAGACGTCAGTGGCGGCAGGTCGTAGCTGGACGCTGGCCAAGGCCGCTCAGCTGATCCGCAACGACGCCCGCCCGCACCGCTGGGTGGCGTTGCAGATGGACAAGCGCGCCTGGGGCCTGTTCTGGGCCGGGGGCGGGCTGCAGCGCTGCCGTGAACTCCTTGCTGATCGGGTCAGTGATGCAGAGGCCTGTTCCGCACTCGTGCCGGCTACCCCGGAAACCCTGCTGCGCCTGATGCTCGACCTGGAACCACATCAGCACGAGGTCCCCAGCAGATCGTGGCAGCCGGAACCGGCACCGCCGGGGATGCCTCCAAGGGCCGCAGTTGGCCCCAACCCCTGGCAGCTGGTTGCTTGGACTTCACTGGCCTGGCTGGTCTTGCTGGGGATCACCGTTGCCGGGTTCCTGGCCGTGCTGGAGCGCCAGGATCGCAAGTTGGAACTGCTGCTGCAGCGCACCGCACCTGCGGAGTCCATCCGCCCCTGATGCGGGAGGCGGTCCTCCCCTGGCTCCTGTGTGTTGGGGCCCTGCTGCCTTGGCTGGCTGTTGGCGAAACCCGCGCTGCCACAGTGCTCTCGATCGGTGATGGCGACACCATCCGTGTGCTGGAAGACGGCAAGCGGATCACGGTGCGGCTGGCCTGCATCGATGCACCGGAGCTGGCCCAGAGCCCCTTCGGCCAGCAGACCCGCCAGAATCTGCAGACGCGGCTACCGATCGGTACGCCGGTGACGCTCGCCGTCAAAGGCATCGACCGCTACGGGCGCCCCGTGGCCGAGGTGATCGGCAAGACCAACCTGGGCCTGAAGATGGTGGAGGTCGCTCAGACCTGATCACCAACGTGGCTATGGCCCTGAGGCGACAGCGGCGCTGGTGCCGTTGTGGAAGCGAACCATCGTCTTTGCGGTAAGCGCTTGGCGGCCCTCCTGTCGCTGCCTGAGGAGTCGCTGGAGCCGGCGTACACGAGCAAGTGCTGGCGATGAGCAGCGTCAAGATCGCGCCTACGTAGTGGACACGATGCAAACGACGTAGAATCCAATCAAGAAGGATTGCGAGTAATGCACTTCCGCTTTCGCGAGCTCCTAAACGAGTGCAAAGAGCTTGAATCACAGTCAGATGTAAAATTATCATGCGCAGCCCTGTGGAGGATCTTAATTCAACATGTTTCGATCAGCCTCGTTGAGCTCGTAATTCATTACCGAGTCAGGCGAAACCAGGCAAAAATACTGGACGGGCTTCCAATCGCCGAAATTGTTCAGCCATCAGATGGAACAACGTGTCGCATAATCCGACAGCTCATTGATTTCTGTGAAACCGAGTATGTACCGAGGATAAGTCAAGAATTCTACAAAGTCAGCCAAGAGAGAACGCTTGAGTGTTGGCAGCTGCTAGATCGGGGTCAAAAGCATAATGCTGACAACCTACTTCTCTCGCTAGCAGCAAGGAGGAATGATGACATCCTTGGCCATGGCCTGCCTTCTGAAATTAATACGGCAGCAGAGCTATCGGCCATAGAGTATCTGTTTGAATGCTTTATGCGTTCAGGTCTTGTGCCATCTGCAAACCCAGAGGACGACAGTCTGTATCTTACTGACAAGAATGGCGAACATGTTGTGCTCCGATTACTAAGGAGCCATGACGGACATCTTAGCGTATATCGCCGAATTAAAAGACTTTCAGCTGAAAAGAGCAAAGTAGAAGTTCAGGTAGAACGCGGCCTTAGAGAAAAGTCGAAAGATTCCTATACTGTCGAGTTCCCCCTTGATGTAAGTATTAATGCCAGCCTTAACAAGAGGTATTCGTTTTCGAGGGCAGTGGATAATTGGTCTCCGTTTCTCTTGGTTCCCGAGCGAGAGACAGAGACATTCACTGGCAGGCAGGCAGAGATAGAGGAAATCAGTGAGTGGCTAGACGATGTCGATTCAAGAGCCTGCCTAATCTATGGTGATGGTGGCATAGGTAAGACCACCTTCATTCTTGAATTTGTGCACCGCCTTCTTGAAGGCGTCATTACTTCGACTTACAAGCCCGAGATCATCACATTTTTTACTGCTAAACGAACACGCTGGGGTATTAGAGGGTTGCAGATAATCGATACCCGCTCACCTGCTCTTGATGATGTAGCACATGAAATACTAATGGCACTTGAAGGCAGTTTGCAAAAAGACTGGTACGTACCAAGTGGCAAAGATCTCATTGAAAAACTGGCAGACTTCTTGAGCCGCGAGTATGGGATAAATCGCAAGGATCATCTGTTAATCCTTGATAACACCGAGACTTTTGCCGCAAGCCCATCTGAGGTAGACAGATTATCTAAAGAGCTTCGCGTAATATCCCAGAAGCTAGGGCGAGTCATTGTTACTTCTCGCAGGAGAGAGAAGTTTGAAGCACGTCATATTGAAATGCCCCCTTTATCGACCGCGGAATCTATTGATCTTCTAAGGAAAAGGGCAGCTGAACTTGATCTAAAGTCTGTACTACAAGCTGGAGCGTCGACTTTGAACCGGATAGCGAAAACTTGCGGATGCAAGCCACTAATACTCGAAGTATTTATACAGGCTGTCAGAACATCTCCCAGTGGATCAATCGATGAAGGCAGGGCCAGGGTCGTGAGGATGCAAAGAGAAGACCTAGGTGAATTCTTGTACTCTGATGCCTGGGACCGCCTAAATATTGAAATGAAACATCTACTGTTGCTCATGACGAAAATAGGCCAAGTTCATAATGACACCTCTTTCAATCTCTGCTGCGATGAAGTTGGAATATCATCCATGGATGCAAATGACGCCCTCGAGGAGAGCAGAGGCATAGCAAGAATAATCGCGTTTGATCGATCAACTCAAATATCATTTACTCATCAATTCATGGATTTTGCCAAAGACAGGAAAATTATGATTGATGGAAGTGAGGCTCCGGATCCAAAGATTGTTCAAAAGGTGTCGAAGAGATTCTCCGTGTTTCTCGCGAACTCAACAGTTCAAGTCGCCGATCGGATACAGCGCGCTTTTCGGCATCCCTACGCAAAGGCGGCTTATGAAGCCTACATGGATGACAAATATACCGAATGCGCTGAGATGTACGACCTCGCACTCCTTGAGGATCCGGATAATCCATGGCTTTATGATCGATATGCGTATAGCCTGATGATGAAGTTAAACAATCTGAAAAAGGCGTTTGAAATGACCATGCGCTCGACTCAGCTTTGTGATGATGACCCTGACATATGGTTTACCCGAGGAATGATCGAGCGTAAACAGAGAAAAATGAATGATGCATTTACGTCTTTTACTAAGGCGGAGGCCCTCGGCAAGCCTAAGCATCTTTGTCATCTCCAAAAAAGCTATGCTGCTATGCACTCCTCTCCACCACTACTTCCACTAGCGCGCACTGAACTCAATAAAGCAAGACGGTCGGCTCCTTCTGACGATCCTTATATGCTTAGATTTGAGGATGATTTATTCTATGCCGAATGCGCTTTGGAGCAGCTGTCAGATCGTCGCAAGAAGATCGGTTTTGACCCAATGAAATCCAAGTCTTAAGCGAGCTCTTGCCAAACAAGCCAAATATAAGCTAGAACGCATTTTGCAGAAAACAATAAATCTCCTACTGCAGTCTAGTGAGTTAGCTGGAGCCTGGCCTTGGTGCCATTGGCAAGTTCTAGTCCTGCGTCTTAAGCCAATTTCACTTTTTATGGCTACCCTCAGCCTGGATAACCCATCCCCCCAACCGAGATGATCTCAAACAGGTTGGAGCAGAACTGATGGTCCCCCGCGTCGGCCTGTTCGCCACTGTCCGCAACCGCCGCGGGCTCACTACGAGCGTCGAGCCGTTCGACGGCCCGATAGGGCGGCTGCACCTGGTTCAGATCGAATACCAAGACGATCAGTTCCCGCGTGATGAGCGCCTGATCTGGGAGCTGGAACCGGCCAGCCGGCTGCTGGAGCCCACGGCCCTACCCAACGTCGGCTCTGGCGACCCCATGCCGGCTGAGGATTTCGACGCGTTGCTGCGTGCCACGCGCTGGTCGGCCGCCACACCGTTCCTTGACCCGGATGGCTTGGGGCCGCTCGAACGCCTGCCGGTGGCCAGCCCATTCCACGGTGCGGTGCAGGTCGACGACTTCCAGCTGGTGCCACTGCTCAAGGCACTGCGGATGCCACGCGTCAACCTGCTGCTGGCCGACGATGTAGGCCTGGGCAAGACCGTTGAAGCAGGGCTGATCCTGACCGAACTGCTGTTGCGTCGCCGCCTGCAGCGGGTACTGGTGCTCACCCCCGCCTCTCTGCGGCTGCAGTGGCGCGATGAGATGTGGGACAAGTTCTCGCTGCCCTTTGATCTGGTCGACCGTGCCCAGACCCATGCACTGCGCCGGCGCCTAGGGATGGATGCCAACCCCTGGCGATCCTTCAGCCGGATCATCGCCTCTTATCACTACCTGCGGCAGGAGGACGTGCTTGAGCAGTTCCTTGCCGCTTGCCGCACTCCAGAGGGCTCACCGCACCTGCCCTGGGACCTGCTGATCGTCGATGAGTGCCACAACCTGATGCCGTCGGCCTTTGGCGACGACAGCGACCTGTGCCGCATGCTGCGGCTGCTGGCACCCCAGTTCGAGCACCGACTGTTCCTGAGCGCCACGCCTCACAACGGGCACACGCGCTGCTTCACGGGCTTGCTGGAGATCCTCGATCCGGTTCGCTTCAGTCAGACCGACCAGCTCCGGGAAGCCGAGCGCGGACGGGTGCAACAGGTGGTGATCCGCCGCCTCAAGCGTGAGATCAACGCCCGTACCAACCCGCCGAAGTTCTGCACGCGCCTGGCCCCGCAGGCGCTGGTGCTGAGCCTGACACCGCAGGAGGTGGCACTGAGCGAGGCCTTTGATGATTTCCGTAAGACGATCCACAAACTGATCGCGGCTGAGCGCAGTGGCCGCCGGCGTTCTGGGACTTTCGCGGTCGAAATCCTTGGCAAGCGTCTGCTGTCCTGCGCAGTGGCCTTCGCCGACTCGTGGCGGCGCAGCAAGGCAGGGCTCGCTGAAGACCAGGAGGCAGCAGACGCTGAGGTACAGGCGGCCCGCCGCAACCTGGAGGCAGAAACCGGCGATGACCGTGAGATGCAGTCACGGGTGGCGACGGCTGCTGGGGTCGTCGGTGCCTGGCTCAAGGGCGTGGCTCCATCTCTTGAGGCCGAGATCAGCGCTATTGATCGGGCCATTGCCGGGCTTGGGCTCAATCGCGAAACCGGCGAGCTGACCGAAGTCGACCCGGTTGCCGACTCGCGCTACAGCGCCCTGGAAGCCCTGATTGAACGGCTGCTGCGGAAGGAAGGCAGCTGGCGTGATGACGAGCGCCTGGTGGTTTTCACCGAGTACAAGACCACCCTCGACTACCTGGTGCGGCGTCTCACCTCGCGGTTTGGCGAGGAGCAGGTGCTCACCCTGTTTGGCGGCATGGACGATGTGGAGCGAGGCGATGTGAAGCGCTGGTTCAACGACCCGTTGCACCCGGTTCGGGTCCTGGTCGCCACCGATGCGGCAGCCGAGGGCCTCAACCTGCAGCGCACCGCGCGCTACCTCCTCCACTTCGACTGCCCGTGGAACCCTTCACGGATTGAGCAGCGCAATGGCCGCATCGACCGACACGGCCAGCCGCGTGACGTCACGATCTTCCACTTCGTGACCGACCAGGACCAGGACCTTGCTTTCCTGGCCCACGTGATCCGCAAGGCGGATGAAATCCGAGAGGACCTCGGCTCGGCGAACGAGATCTTCGATGAAGCCGCGCACCGCAGGCTGATCGCAGGGGAGAGCGCCAGCGATGTCCAGGCCGCTCTGGACCTCCACCTTGCCCAGGCCAAAGGCCGGGTCCGCATCGAAGCCGATGCAACAGTCGACACCGGCGCCGAAGGGCAGGCCGCCGAGGTGCAGATCAAGGCCCTGGCTGCTGAGATTGACCTGGATCCCGCTGCCCTGCGCGACACGTTGGAGTCGGCGATGGCCGTACGGGGCGGCCGTCCACAGCTCGATTGCTCGGAGTTGCCGCAGACCTGCAAGCTCCTCAACCCATCACTTCCGGGCTGGAGTGAGGTGATCGACGAGTCGCTCAGGCGACCGCAGCAAGGCGGCATCCTCGGGCCGGTGTCGCGCCTTGCCTTTGACGCAGCCCCATTCCTCGATGAAATCGGCGGCCGCTTGGTGTTCTCGCCCAGGCCCGATGTGCTGATGGCCCACCTGTCGCACCCGATGCTGCAGCACGCCATTTCCACCCTCTCCCGCCGCCGCTTCCCAGGCACTGGTGAGGAAGTCTCCCGCTGGACCGTCCGGCTGGCGCCCTTGCCTGCGGGCACTGATGCCTGGATTTTGCTCAGCGTCGAAGAGCTGGCTGTCAACAATCTGCGTGAGACCTTCCACCACTGGGTTCGCACCCTGGTGTTGCCAGTGATCGATGGTCAGCTGCGCCCCGCGCTGCCGCACCGCAGTGCTCTGGATCTACGCGGTGGTGAGGTGACGGTCGACCGGGCGCATCTCGATGCCGGGCGGGCCATCGTTGAGGAGATCGAACCAGAGCTCAAAATGCTGCTGGGGCAACACGCCAACCAGCTAACCGAATCCCTGCGGGAGCAGCTCGATGAATCGGGCAAACAGGCACGGCAGGACGAAGAACAGCGCTACCGGAGTCGTCAGGGCGAGGTGTCGACCCTGATCACCGAGAACACGCTGGCCAAGCTGGAGCGCGAGATCGAAGCGCTGAAAGCTGAACGCCTGCAGGGCACCCTGTTTGACGAGGCACAGAGGCTGGATGCGATCGATCGATCGATCGAAGAAAAGCGGGCTGAGATTGACCGCCGCACCCGGCACCACGAAGAAGTGCGTTTCCAACTGGAGCGTGAGCGAGAACGCATCCTGAAGTTCCTCCTGCCCAACCGCCATTCGATGTCTGACCCGGCGCAGGTGTTCCCGGTATCCATCGAGGTGCGGCTGCCAGGAGGTGTGCGATGAGCGAGGCAGCACTGCCCGGCTGGGATCGGCTGCGTCACGGCGGCCTTCTGCTGGATCCACCGCGGCTGCAGACCATCGCAGCCCTGCAACCAGGCCCGCTGGGGGGTTACCACGATCAGGAGTTGAGACGGCAGGCAGCTGCGTTGCTAGCGGGTGAAGGCGAAGCCTCCGCCTTCGTCGCCTTTGTGCTCGAACGGGTGTGCGGGTTCGCCCAAGGCATTGGCGCATGGTCACGTGGTTCGGCCATTGGAGCGGAATGGAACCGCCGCACACCAACGGGCGAAACCATCAAGCCACGCCATCTCTGGCGCGGCGCTCACGGTGCCCTGCTGCCGGTGTTTCTCGACTCGGAACGGCAGGTGGGTATCGGCCGTGGCCGCCGCACCGCCAGCCAGGTTGTGCAGTGGCTTCGGGCTGGAGGCGAGCGGCTGGCCCTGCTCACCAACGGGCGGCAGTGGCGCTTGATCTTTGCCGGGCTGGATTTTGACGCCTGGTGTGAGTGGGACGTCGATCTCTGGTTTGAGGAGGGAGAGCTCTCACCTCAGGTGCAGGCACTGCGCACCCTGCTGTCGCCGCAGGCCTGGACACCTCTGGCGGACGACCAGCCAGGACCTTTGCTCCAAGCGGTGCTCGACAGCCGCAAGGGGCAGGCTGAACTGTCAGCTGCACTCGGCGAGAGGGTGCGGGAAGCCGTGGAGCTGCTGGTACAGAGCCATGGGGAAGTCCTGCAAGAGCAATGCGCAGACACCAATCCGGCAGACATCTACCGCGCTGCGGTGCGAGTGGTGATGCGGCTTGTGGTGGTGCTGTTCGCGGAATCTCGTGATCTGCTGCCACGCGACAACGCGCTGTACCACGGGGCCTACGGCGTTGGTGGCTTGCTCGAGGAGCTGGAGAAGACAGCGGCACGTGGCGGCAGCCGCCTGGCCCGCTCCTGGAGCGCCTGGCCGAGGTTGTTGGCACTGTTCCGGCTCGTCCATCAAGGCAGCCATCACCCGGCACTGCCAGTTCCCGCCTACGGCGGAGAACTGTTCGAGCCCGCAGTGGATGGTGACAGGGCCACAGACGGACTTCATCGCGCTCTGCACGTCTTCGAAACCGCGGCGTTCGACACCAACCGTGGGGTGTTCCCCGACCGGGATGTGCACCGGATGCTGGAAAAGATCAGCCGCACCCGAGTCAAGCTCCGCCAAGGGCGGCAGAAGACCTGGGTCACGGTGCCGGTCGACTTCTCAGATCTCTCCAGCGAATACATCGGAATCCTCTATGAGGGCCTGCTCGACTTCGAACTGAAGACCGCTCCTTCCGGGGATCCCGTCATTTTCCTGGCGGTGGGCAACCAGCCGGCACTGCCGCTCTCACGGCTTGAAGAGATGGAAGACAGGGCTTTGGCTGCCTTGCTCGAAAAGATGAAGGACACCAGTTCCGGTGATGACGAGGCGTCCGAAGACGTTGACGAAGCTCCCGATGAGGCAGAGGGAGATGGCACTGGCGACGGCGAAGATGGCGACGAAGACGCTGATGACACCGCAGATGAGGAAAGCGTCGACACCGACGACGACCGCCATGTGACGCGCACCCGCGCGGAAGTCTGGGCGCGTCGGGTAGCGCCCCTTTGAGTGGTGTAACTCAGAAGGTCCTGTGACCCTGTCTGGAGGGTGAACAGGTGCAGCCAGAGGATGACTGCTCAGGAGCTGATTGTGCAGCTCCATTCAATCACTATGAACCCT
>NZ_JAGQBY010000035.1:0-23470 GCF_024345875.1 Synechococcus sp. EJ6-Ellesmere | reverse complement strand
CCGACCATTGGACTCAGGGTGAGGATCCCGAGGATCTGAAGGCGCAGTTGCTGGATCTGTACCACGCGTTTTCCAAGCAAGACCTGCCTGGAATTCGCAAGGTTGGCGAGCTTGTTGTGGCTTGAAACGAACTGATCTGATCCGAGAACTGGAGCAAGCCGGTTGCGTTCTCCTGCGCCACGGCGGGAGATCCGTGCACTCCTGCCTGGCTGGGCCGCCAAAGCCAACACGCTGAGCCTCGACCCCTCAGCCCCCGGCGACAGCCTCTACCGCTACTGCTTCTCTTCGAGAAGGCTTCGCCTACGCAGAAGCCTTGCGGCTATGAAGCCCTCGAACTCAAGGAGCTGAGCCACCGCCTCGACGGCGTGCTCTGGCCCCGCCCAACCACCGGCTGCGCCGAAACCGGCAGCCCCGAATTCCCGGTGGTGCTGCTGGAGGGGCAGATGCACCCCGATCCGGGCTTTCACCACCGCCTGGCGGCTCAGACCCACCGTTTTCTGCAGCGGCACCCGCAGGTGGAGCACTGGAGCCTGCTGGTGGTGATGCCCCACAACCGCCTCAACGTCGGCCCCAGCCCAGCCCCGCCGATCCGCCTCCGTGGTGAGCCTGTGGCGATGCCGACCTTCTGGACTCCACCGGCACCCGCCTTCGCAAGGAATTTCTTCAGTACTGTTTCTGGTACTAGAGTTGAAGCCTCAGCGAACGCTGTGCCATGGATCAGCAGAACGCGCTCACCTCAGCGGAGCTGAAGCGCCGTGGGATCGCAGCGATTGAGCAGGCGCTCCAGCATGGCCCGGTGCATCTGTTGAAGCGCAACCGATCTGCCGCTGTGGTGCTGAGTGAGCAGCACTACCGCCAGCTGCAGTTGCAGGCATCACGAGCTCCTGGGGCCGAAGCATCAGCGTTGCAGTGGCTGCTGGCCTTGCCACCTTCCACGAGCCCGCGCCGCAAGGCTGAGATCGACGCGGACCTGGCGGCTGAGCGCGACTGGTGATTGCCTTCCTGGATGCCAGCGCCCTGATCTACCTGGTGGATGGTGAGGCCCCATGGGCCGAAGCCGCCCGGGCAACCCTCCAGCAGCTTGCCTTGGAGGCACCTGATCCCGCACTGGCTGTGAGCCGCCTCAGCCTGCTGGAGTGTCGTGTGGCTCCGCTGCGGCGGGGCGATCAAGCCAGCCTGGATCGTTTTCAGGCGTTGTTTACGCAGCCGGATCTGCAGGTTGTGGAGCTCAGTGCGTCTGTGGTGGAGCTGGCGACGCAGTTGCGCGCCAACCATGGGCTGCGCACACCCGATGCCCTGCAGGCGGCTTGCTGCCTGCACCTGGGGCCTGATGCTGTGATGATCACCGGTGATGCCGGCTTTCAACGCCTCCAGGCGTTAGAGGTGCGCCTGATTGCCTGCTCCTGATCCCAACAGCCACGGCTGAGACTGGCTGCCACGTCGCTCTGGGTCTGGAGTCTGGGCCGCTCCATCAGCCTGGGGGCTTCATCCAGCTGTTCCTGCCGCTGGATCAACCGGAAGCCCTGGCTGCCCTCCTGGCTGATCGCCAGAGCCCGAACCAACAGCCCCAATCGTCAGCGTCGGGATTCTGTACAGCCTGTACAGAACCTGGACAGCGCTGTTTGCACCCCGGTCGATGTTGAGCTGCACCCCCTGCGTAACGGTGCGCGCCAAATCCGAATGGGTGGAACTGTTGGAGTGCGGCTGAATCTGCTTTGAAGCCCGGAGCCCACGGCTCAGCCGATCAAACGACCTATGCGTGTCCGTACAAGCGTCCGTAACAGAGCCTTGCCCCATCAGTGACACCCGCTTTGAGGTACGCCTCAACCAGCGCTTAGCCGATGACTTTGATCAGGCCATGTGATCCTGCGATCCAAAGAGGGCACTGAGCGCGAACTCGTGAATTTCTGATGGCAGCCTCCAGACCCAATCCTCCTCAGATCGATCTGGCTCAGGACTGGTTGGAGTCTTTGCTGGATTGGCTGCTGGGGCCGGTGGAGAGCAGGAGCACCCAGAGCACCGCAGTTGCGACAAGGCGGCTGTCGCTCTGGCCTCTCCGAGCGTCCCCGTTCGTTTCCCTGAGGCGTCCTGCATCAACCCGTGAGGTGGCGTGGCTCCCTCCTGGGCCGCCGGGATTCCCAGCCCGAACGAAGCCCTGAGCCGCCACCCGCCAACAAGGTGCCGCCTGCACCAGCCCTCTCACGGGCTGCAGCCCCACCCCCAAGACGCGGCTACCTTGCCGCCAGCCAGCGCTGGCAACGTTGAACACCGACCGCTGGTACTACCGCGTCTTCCAGAGCGCCCCGGACCTGATCCGCGCACTCCTGCCTGGCTCGGCCGCCACCGGCAACACGCTGAGCCTCGACCCGTCAGCTCCCGGCGACAGCCTCTACCGATTTGAAGCCCTCGAACTCAAGGAGCTGAGCCATCGCCTCGACGGCGTGCTCTGGCCCCGCCCAACCACCGGCTGCGCCGACACCGGCAGCCCGGACTTTCCGGTGGTGCTGCTGGAGGTGCAGATGCACCCGGATCCAGGCTTCCACCACCGCCTGGCGGCGCAGACCTACCGCTTCCTGCAGCAGCACCCCCGGGTGGAGCACTGGAGCGTGCTGGTGATCACGCCGCACAACCGCCTCAACCTCGGCCCCAGCCAGGCCCTGCAGCTGTTTCTGCAGCAGGTGGCGTGGATCAACCTGGAGGAGCTGAGCCAGCAGCCCAATCTCGACCCCCTGCTCAACCTGCTCACCCTGCCCGTGCGCCCAGAGAGCGAGCTGGCGGCGAGCAGTCAGCAGATCCTGGCCAGCCGTCCGGATCTCGACCAGGTTGTGCTGCCTATGCTGATTCAACGATTTCCGCAGCTGAGCGAGGAGCAGATCATGGTGATCGCCGGCATCCCCCGCGAAGAAATCCGCCACAGCAGGGCCGTTCAGGAGTGGCTCGCCGAGGGCCGCCAGGAAGGCCGCCAGGAAGGCCGCCAGGAAGGCCGCCAGGAAGGCCGCCAGGAAGGCCGCCAGGAAGGGGAAGCTGCAGTCACCCTCCGCCTCCTCAACCGCCGCTGCGGCCCACTGAGCGAGGCCACCACCGCCCAGATCCAGGCCCTGCCGGTGCTGCAGCTGGAAGCCCTGGCCGCCGCCCTGCTCGACTTTCAGGGCCCGGCCGATCTGGCCGCCTGGCTGGTCGCCAATGGCGCAGCCGCGACCTGACACCACAGGCCAAGGCCATCCCTCCCCAGCCCCGCTGCCCCGGCCGCGGGGCTTCTTGTTGCCGCGAGACCACACCACATCTGGTGTCTCCAACCCCGAAATCCGTAAGCCTCTTGGAGGGGCTTCCCCCTGAGCCGCCAGGATCCCCAGCCCGAACGACGCTCTGAGCCGCCGCCCGCCGGCGAGCGCCCGGCCCCACCAGCTCCCGCACGGGCTGCAGCCCCCTGGCGTCTGCGCCCACCCCTGCCCCTCCTTGATGCCCCCTCCACCCCCGGCCACCACGCTCTGCTGCAACTCGCTTCGCGAGAAGCCTTCGGCTACGGCGCCGGCTATGTGGGCGGGCCGACGATGGCAGTGATCGCCGATCGCTGCCCCGGGATCCAGGTGACGGTGGTGGATCTCAACGCCGAGCGGATCGCCGCCTGGAACGATCCCGACCTCAGCCAGCTACCCGTCTATGAGCCAGAGCTGGATGCGGTGGTGGGCCGCGCCCGCGGCCAAAATCTGCACTTCACCACGGCGGTGGAGGAGGCGATCGCCGCTGCCGACATGGTGTTCATCTCGGTGAACACCCCCACCAAGACAAGGGGTCTGGGGGCTGGCCAGGCCAGCGATCTCAGGTGGGTGGAGGCCAGTGCCCGCACGGTGGCCCAGGCGGCGCGGGGCCACACGATCGTGGTGGAGAAGAGCACCCTGCCGGTGCGCACCGCTGAGGTGATCCAGACGATCCTCTCGGCTGCCACCGGTGACGGCAACGGCTGCAGCTTTTCGGTGCTCTCCAACCCCGAGTTCCTGGCCGAGGGCACCGCCATCCCTGATCTGGAGGCGCCCGATCGGGTGCTGATCGGCGGTGACGACCCCGCGGCCATCGCTGCCCTGGCGGCGATCTACGGCCAGTGGGTGCCGGCCGAGCGCATCCTCACCACCAACCTCTGGAGCAGTGAGCTCTCCAAACTCACCGCCAATGCATTTTTGGCCCAGCGAATCAGCTCGATCAACAGCATTGCCGCCGTGTGTGAGGCCACCGGCGCCGATGTGCGCGAGGTGGCGAAGGCGATCGGTGCCGACAGCCGCATTGGCGCCAAGTTTCTGCAGGCGGGGCCGGGTTTTGGCGGCAGCTGCTTCCAGAAGGACATCTTGAATCTGGTGTATCTGTACCGCCACTACGGCCTCGAGGAGGTGGCGGCCTACTGGGAGCAGGTGGTGACGCTCAACACCTGGCAGCAGCAGCGCATCGCCCGGCTGGTGGTGACCAGGCTGTTCGGCACGGTGAGCGGCAAGCGCATTGGTGTGCTGGGCTTTGCCTTTAAGGCCGACACCAACGACACGCGCGAATCCCCGGCGATCCGCATCTGCCGGGATCTGCTGGAGGAGGGGGCGATCCTGCAGATTCTCGATCCCAAGGTGGAGGAAGGTCAGATCACCGCGGGTCTGGTGCAGCCCGCAGGAGGGGGCGAGGGCAGTTGGCTGCCGGTGGCGGATGTGCATCAGGCGGCCAGTGGCGCCGATGCGCTGCTGCTGCTCACTGAATGGCAGGCGTTCGCCCAGATCGACTGGCCGGCGGTAGCGGCGGTGATGCGCCAGCCGGCCTGGTTGTTCGATACGCGTGCCAAGGCCGATGGCGCCGCGGCCCGGGCGGCGGGCCTGAACGTGTGGACCGTGGGGGAGGGCTCTGGCTGAGCCAAGGGCAGCTCCACGCCCAATCGGCTGCCATGCCCGCAGTTCTTCAATCCGCCCCCCCCCCTTCCATGCCCACCCCAACCCTCCTCGTCACCGGCTCGTCGGGCCTGATCGGCTCGGAGGTGTGCGTGCACTTCGCCGAGCGCGGCTGGCAGGTGCACGGGGTGGACAACAACCAGCGGGCGGTGTTCTTCGGGCCGCAGGGCGACACGCGCTGGAACCAGAAGCGCCTGCAGGAGCAGCTGGGGGATCGCTTCCAGCACACCGAGCTCGACATCCGCGATCGCCCGGGGGTGCTGGCGCTGCTGGACGAGCTGAGGCCCGAGGCGATCCCGTTCGACGACTTCGACACCAACGCGACGGGCACGCTCAACCTGCTGGAGGCCACGCGCTAGAGCTGCCCCGAGAGCCCGTTTGTGCACCTCTCCACCAACAAGGTGTATGGCGACCGGCGGCTGGGACGCCGCCGATCCTGATCAGGTGAATGCATGCCAGAGCCCACACACCACATCTAGTGCCTCCACCCCCGAAATGTCTAAGCGCGCTGGAGGGACTTCCCCCTGAGCCGCCAGGCGCCCCAGCCCGAACAACCCACTCAGCCGCCACCCGCCAACGAGGCCCCACATCCATCAAGCCCCGCACGGGCTGCAGCCCTAACCTGAATTCATCGCCAGCACAGGTCGTGAGGCGATCACACTCACCCTTGCAGTTCAGCCAACACGCCCTCGAGAAATGCGCGCTGTATGGCGTCAGCCCCGAGCTTGTGCCTGTTGCACTGGCAGAGGGAGAAACCTTTCTCGATCTCAACCGGGGCGGCAGCCGGGCACGGGTGTTCGATTTTTTGTATCGTCCCTGGGTGGCCGTGCTCACTCCGGATGACGCCAGGGTGATACCGGTGTATCCAACCGACCAACGAACCGTTGAGGCCCGCCGGGCCGGAGGACGATGGCTGTTTCTGAACCGTTGACCCTGCCGGATCAGCTGAGGAGCATGCACCAGTCGGTGGATGCAGACACCGGCGCGATCCTGTTTCGCCATCCCACGCTCCAGGGCATCCCCGATCTGGTGGTGGAGGGAGACGGCTACACCATGGAATTCATGGGCCCCACCTTGCTCTGCCTCGACATCATCGATCCAGGAGCCCTGGGCCGCCTGCTGGCAGAACCGATCAAGCAGCAACTTCCTGTGGGCCTTGGCCACTGACCGTCCAGGGCCCACCTCCCACACCACATCTGGTGTCTCCACCCCCATAATTCCTAAGCGCGCCGGATTGGCTTCCCTCTGAGCCGCCAGACGCCCCAGCCCGAACTAACCACTCAGCCGCCACCCGCCAACGAGGCTCCACACGCAGCAAGCCCCGCACGGGCTGCAGCCCCAACCCCAAGCCGCGGCTACCTTTTCGCCAGCCAGCGCCGTAACTGTTGAACACTGACCGCTGGTATTACCGCGTCTTCCAGAGCGCCCCGGATCTGATTCGCTCACTCCTGCACGGATCAGTCGCCGCCGCCAAAACGCTGGGGCTCGACCCAGCCACCCCCGGTGATCTCATCTACCGGTTTGAGGCCCTGGAGCTCAAAGAGCTCAGCCACCGCCTCGATGGCGTGCTCTGGCCCGGTGGTGCTGCTGGAGGTGCAGATGCACCCCGACCCAGGCTTCCGCCACCGCCTGGCGGCGCAGAGCTGTCGCTTCCTGCAGAAGCACCCGCAGGTGGAGCACCTGGAGGTGGTGGTGATCACGCCCCACAAGCGGATGAGCCTCGGCCCCACCAAGCTGCCCAGGCTTCTGCAGGCGCTGCTGAACGAGGTGCACTGGATCAGCCTGGAGGAGCTGAGCCAGCAGCCCAACCTCGACCCGCTGCTCAACCTGCTCACCCTCCCCGTCAGGCCTGAAAGCGAGCTGGCGGCCAGCAGTCAGCAGATCCTCGCCAGCCGCCCGGATCTGGACACGGTTGTGCTGCCTATGCTTGTGCAACGGTTCCCCCAACTCACCGAGGAGCAGATCATGGTGATCGCCGGTATTCCCCGGGAAGAGATCCGCCACACCAGGGCGGTGCAGGACTGGCTTGCCGAAGGTCGCCAGGAAGGCCGCCAGGAAGGCCTTCAGGAGGGCGAAGCCCGCGAAGCCGCCAAGGTGACCCTCCGCCAGCTCAACCGCCGCTGCGGCACCCTCAGCGACCCCACCACCGCCCAGATCCAGGCCCTGCCGCTGGAGCAGCTGGAAGCCCTGGCCGACGCCCTGCTCGACTTCACGGGCCCTGCCGACCTGGCCGCCTGGCTGGCCGCTAACGCCTGACGCCCCACACACCACATCTGGTGTGCCCAACAGCCCAATTCCTAGGCGCGCCCGAGGGGCTCCCCCCTGAGCCGCCCACCGAAGAGCTCTTGAAACCATCAACCCCTGCACGACTTTCAGCCCTCAAAATGGCTAGGGTGATGTAGTTGAAGAGGAGGGAGCTTGTCGCCCACCGTCTTTCGTGATGGTGAGTTCCGTTTTTACTTCTTCTCTCGGGAGGAAAGTCGGATGCACGTTCATGTGAGTCATCCCGACGGTGAAGCGAAGTTCTGGCTTACGCCGTCCATTGAGCTTGCTCGCAACATCGGCCTTTCCGCAACGAAACTCGGCCAAGCCGAACGCCTTGTTCACTTTGGGCGCTGAGGTCACCAACATCTCAGGGCATTGCCTCTGGGTCTTGGTTGACGACGAAGAGCTGGCATTACCCTTTTCTGAATTCCCTTGGTTCAGATCGGCGACGATCGATCAGGTTCTGAATGTGGTTCGACCCTCTGGACCACATCTTTACTGGCCCGACCTTGACGTTGATCTTTCTTTGGATTCAATCCGTCACCCCGATCGTTACCCCCTTCAGGCGAAGTTCTGACTAGATGTTCTGATCTTGAAGTGCATATGCACCCAGATCCAGGCTTTACCAGTGCATAAGTTGGAAGCCCTGGCCGCCTGGCTGGCCGCCACCACCTGAGCCAATCAACCGGGGTGAACCCGGAGGGGCTTCCCCCTGAGCCGCAAGGCGACCCAGCCCGAACGAACCACTCAGCCTCCTGCCGCCACCGAAGCTCCACACGCAGCAAGTCCCGCACGGGATGCAGCCAGGCTGACTCCCATGCATTTCAGCCAACCCCGAGCTTGTGCGTGATGCCCTGGCAGAGGGAGAAACCTTTCTCGATCTCAACCGGGGCGGCAGCCGGGCACGGGTGTTCGAGTTTCTGGATCGCCCCTGGGTGGCCGTGCTCACTCCCGATGACGCCCGCCGGGCCGGAGGACGATGGCTGTTTCTGAACCGTTGACCCTGCCGGATCAGTTGCGGAACATGCGCCAGTCGGTGGATCCAGACACCGGCGCGATCCTGTTTCGCCATCCCACGCTCCAGGGGATCCCCGATCTGGTGGTGGAGGCAGACGGTTACACCATGGAATTCAACTGCTACGCAGAAGCCAAGGGCTACGGCCCCACCCTGCTCTGCCTCGACATCGTTGACCCAGGAGCCCTGGGCCGACTGCTGGCAGAACCCATCAAGCAACAGCTTCCGGTTGGCCTTGGCCACTGATCATCCAGGGCCCGGACGATTGACCTGAAACGCCGGGTTGCTGAGATTGAGCCGAGCGAGCCCTCGCGGCTGGAGGCAGCAGGGGGCATCTCCCCCTGAACAACGCCTGAGCCCCGCTCGCGGTGACAAGGGGCCTAGGCGGATCACCGCACAGCCATTTTTGCAGCCGATAGACAAAAACATTGACCAATCCTTTACCTTGAGATGGTCGTTGCTGACGCTCGAGCCCCGCTCGCGTCGCAACCACGACTTTGTGGTGGGCACCAATCGCTTGGGCTTGGTTTGAGTTGGCTTCCCCCTGAGCCGCCAGGCGCCCCAGCCCGAACGAGGTGCCGGGCCGCCGTCCGCCTACAAGAGCCTGGCTCCACCAACTCCCGAACAACCTGCAGCCGCCTCTCCCTTCCCCCTGAGCCGCCAGGCGCCCCCAAGCGGTTTGCCGATGTGATCTAGTCCCTCAGCCTGGCTCGGCTGAGCTCTCCTGGCTCGAGGTGGAATTCGGCGAAGCGAATGAGGCAAGCATTTTGTAGTAAAGCTCGTCGATCTCGGCGCTCCACGGTTCCACTCAAGGCCGAGATCAGCCAGGAGAGCCGCTGACGCCAGGAGAAAGGCCGTGAGGCTCCAACCCAACAGGGTGAGGCAAGGGGTGTCCTCTTCAACAGTTCCACCCCTGTCTCAGCGGTGGCAAACAACCAGCCGAGCTCGGCGCCGGTGATCGCCTGCTGTCCCAACAGCCTGGCCACCTGCGGCCATCAACCGGGATGACTACGGAGGGGCTTCCCCCTGAGCCGCCAGGCGTCCCAGCCGGAACAAACCCCGGTGCCACCACCACCGAACAACACCCGGCCCCACCAGCCGCCTCACGACCTGCAGCCCCCCGGGGGCTCTCTGCATGACCCCAACCCCAACACTTTCGCCACCACCTTTGCCACTTCCCCCGCTCCCCACCTGCACCGTGGGCGTGAACGGCCTCGGCTACGTGGGCCTGCCGCTGGCGGCCTGCTTCGCCACCACCACCAGCAGCGAGCGCAACGGCGAGCCGCTGCAACGGCGGGTGATCGGCTTCGATGTGAATGCCGCCCGGGTGGAGGAGCTGCGCCAGGGCCACGACCGCACCCGCGAGCTCTCGGCCGAAGAGCTCCAGCAAGCCCTGGCCGCCGGGCTGGAGCTGAGCACCAACCCCGCCGATCTCGCGGCGGCCGATGTATTCATCGTCACGGTGCCTACGCCGATCGATGGCGCCAAGCGGCCGGAGCTCACGCCCCTGCGCCTGGCCAGCGCGGCGGTGGGCGAGGCGATCAAGGCGCGGGCGCAGCGCGAGCCCAACACCCAGGCGGTGGTGATCTATGAGTCCACCGTGTATCCCGGCGCCACGGAAGAAGAGTGCGTGCCGCTGCTAGAGCAGCACAGCGGCCAAACGTTCAAAAACGGCTTTGTGGTGGGTTACAGCCCGGAGCGGCTGGTGCCGGGGGATAAGCAGCACGGCTTCCGCACGATCACCAAGGTGACCAGCGGCTCCACGGCTGAGGCCGGCGCCTGGGTGGATGGGCTGTATGGCTCGGTGGTGGCGGCCGGCACGTACCTGGCGCCGAGCCTGAAGGTGGCGGAGGCGGCCAAGGTGATCGAGAACACCCAGCGCGACCTCAACATCGCCTTGGTGAACGAGCTGGCAATGATCTTTGCCCGCCTGGGCATCGACACGGGCGATGTGCTAGCAGCGGCGGGCACCAAGTGGAACTTCCTGCCGTTTCAGCCGGGGCTGGTGGGCGGCCACTGCATTGGCGTGGACCCCTACTACCTCACCCATAAGGCCGAGCAGCTGGGCTACTACCCGCAGGTGGTGCTCTCGGGCCGGCGCATCAACGATGGCCTGGCCGACTGGCTGGCGGAGCGGTTGATCCAGGCGATGGCAAAGCGGGGACTGGTGATCGCCGGGGCTGAGGTGCTGGTGCTGGGGCTCACCTTTAAGGAGAACTGTCCGGATCTGCGCAACACCCGCGTGCGCCAGTTGGTGGAGGCCCTGCAGAGCTATGGCTGCCGGCTCACGGTGGTGGACCCCTGGGTGGAGCCGGGGGACCCGGCGGCAGCAGGGTTGGAGGTGCTGGCGGAGATCCCTGAGGGCAGCCGTTATGGGGCGGTGGTGGCGGCGGTGGCGCACCGGCAGTTCAGCGGATGGCCAGCGGCGCAGTGGCAGGGGCTGTTGGAGGGCAACGGGGTGCTGCTGGATCTCAAGAACCTGATGCCGCGAGAGCTGCGGGCCCTGCGGCTATGAGAATCGGCGTCACGCACGCTGGCGCTCGGCTGGCAAAAGATGTGCTCAGCCGCCTGCCGCTAACGAGGATCTACTCCCACCAGCTCCCGCACGACCTGCAAACCCCAAACTCTTGACCAGCCCCACTTTTATGCGCTTGCCGCTGCGGAGCCTGCTCAGCCAGGAGCCGGCCGCCCAACTGATCCGCAGCACCGCACGGCAGCAGTGGCGGCTGATCGTTCTGAATCTGGGCAGCAGCTTGGTGGAGGCCTTCACGGAAGGGGCCACCTTGGCGGTGGTTTTTCTGGCGGTGGAAGTGCTGTCGGCACCGGCCGGCACGCCGTTCAACTGGGCCAGCAATCCGATCGTGGGTCGCTTGCCGGCGGCGGCGAATTGGCTGAACGGATTGCCGGCTACAGGAGTGTTCGCCAGCCTGCTGGCGCTGGCGGTGTTGCTGCAGGCCCTGCAGAGCCTCACCCGCTTTCTTAGCCAGGTGAGCGTCGGCTATTTCGCTGCCCGCTGCAAGGCGCTGGTGACCGCGCGCATCCACAGCCAGGTGCTGAGCTTCAGCTTCCCCTGCGCCAGTGGCTACAAGGTGGGCGACCTCACCGACTACGCCGGCAATGGCCCTGAGGCCATCCGCAATCAAATCGAGGTAAGCAACCAGCTGCTGGTGGGGGTGCTGCTGATCGCCACTTACCTGGCGGTGCTGGTGGGCATCTCGCCCTGGCTGCTGCTGGCGGTGCTGTTGATGGGTGGGCTGATCACCATGCTGCAGAAGCAACTGCTGCCGCAGATTCGGGCCGGCTCCCAGGCGGTCAGCCAGGCCCAGGTGGCGATCAGCAGCCGGATCACGGAAGACTTCCAGGGCCTGCGCCTGCTGCACAGCAGCGGCCAGCTGAATGCGGCCGATCAGCACCTGCTCAGCCGCATGGGCGAGCTGGAACGCCAGCTGCGCGGCCAGGTGCGGCGGCTGGCCGTGGTGGGGCCCTTTTCCAGCTTCCTGCCGATCCTGGCGATTGCCGTGATTGCGGGGCTGAGCCTGCTGCTGCTGGGTGCGCGCAGCACTGGCGTGCTGCCCAGCTTGGTGACCTTCGTGCTGGCGTTGCAGCGGCTCAACATGCGCTTGAGCGGTGTGGCTGGCACCTTCAATCAGCTGGCCGACAACAGTGGCCGGCTGGCTCGGCTCAACCAGATCCTCTCGCCGGCAGGCAAGCAGTTCCGCCGCCAAGGCGGCATCCCCTTCCGGCAGCTGCAGGGCCAGATCCGCTTTGAAGGCGTGGGCATCCGCTACGCCCCCGAACTCCCCCCTGCCCTTGGTGACATCTCCTTTAACCTTCCCAAAGGACAGATGCTGGCCCTGGTTGGCCCAAGCGGCGTCGGCAAGAGCTCCATCGCCGACCTGCTCACCGGCCTCTACGCCCCCAGCTCCGGCCAGATCTGGATCGACGACACACCGCTGGAACAGCTGGACCTGGCCAGCTGGCAGCAGCGGCTTGGGGTGGTGAGCCAGGAAACCTTCCTGTTCAACGCCACCATCGCCGAGAACATCGCCTTCGGCACCCCAGGTGCCACGCCTGCCCAGATTCAAGCCGCCTGCCAGGCGGCCCAGGCGGCAGGCTTCATCGAGAGCCTGCCTCAGGGCTACGACACCCTGGTGGGGGAGCGGGGCTACCGGCTCAGCGGCGGCCAGCGGCAGAGGCTCAGCCTGGCGCGGGCGATCCTGCGCGATCCGGAGCTGTTGATCCTCGATGAAGCCACCAGCGCCCTCGATAGCCAGAGCGAGCGGCTGGTGCAGGAGGCGATCGAGCGCTTTGAGCGCAACCACACGGTGCTGGTGATCGCCCACCGGCTGAGCACGATTGTGCGGGCCGACCAGATCCTGGTGCTGGATCAGGGCCGCGTGGTGGAGCGCGGCAGCCACACCAGCTTGCTAGCCCACGGCGGCCTTTACAGCCAGCTGTGGCAGCAGCAAACCCAAACGAATCAACCGGCCCACGCCTGACTTCCTAATGCCATTCAGTTCCAGCTCCCGCATCCTAATCACCGGCGGTACCGGCAGCTTCGGCAAGGCTTTCATCGCCGAAACGCTCAGGCGTTTCCCAGAGATCAAGAGGCTGGTGGTGTACAGCCGCGATGAGCTCAAGCAATGGGAGCTGCAGCAGCTATATCCGGAGAGCCAATACCCCCAGCTGCGGCTGTTCCTGGGTGACGTGCGCGACCGCGATCGCTTGCGGCGTGCTCTCGAAGGCATCGACACCGTGGTGCACGCGGCAGCCTTGAAACAGGTACCAGCTGCCGAGTACAACCCGATCGAATTCATCAACACCAACGTGCTCGGCGCTGAAAATGTGGTACAGGCCTGCCTCGACACCGGCGTGAAGCGGGTGGTGGCCCTGAGCACCGACAAAGCAGCCGCCCCGATCAATCTCTATGGCGCCACCAAGCTATGTTCGGACAAGCTGTTCATTGCCGCCAACAACATCAAGGGCACCCGTGATCTGCGCTTTTCGGTGGTGCGCTACGGCAACGTGATGGGCTCGCGGGGCTCGGTGATTCCCTTCTTTTTGGAGAAGGCGAAGACCGGCGTGCTGCCGATCACTGATCCTACGATGACACGCTTCAATATCTCGCTGAGCGGAGGCGTGGCGATGGTGCTGTGGGCGCTGGAACGGGCCCTTGGCGGCGAATTGTTCGTGCCAAAGATACCCAGTTACCGGATCAGCGATGTAGCTGAGGCAATCGGGCCGAGTTGCGAGAAGCCGATCACTGGCATTCGCCCTGGCGAGAAGATCCACGAGGAGATGATCACCAGTTCCGACAGCTTCACCACGATCGATCTTGGCGACTACTACGCGATTCTCCCAAGTGATGGCAAGGTGCAGCAGCTTTACCAGGAAGCCGGTATAAGCACGAACCCGGTTCCCAAAGGTTTTGCCTACAACTCCGGTAGCAACCATGAGTTCCTCTCTGTGGAGCAGTTGCGTGAGCTGATCCGAGCGCATGTGGATCCAGCTTTCCAGCCCGTATGAGCAGCGAGCTGCAGCCCTTCAAGCCCTACGGCCAAACTGACAGCGACGCTTTGGTGGAGCTGCTAGTCAGCCGCTGCTTCACTCAGTGGCTGAGAGGATGAAACCAGCTCTATGCCTGGGAACAGCCCAGTTTGGCCTGGCCTATGGCGTCACCAATGCCAGCGGTCAGGTTCCTGAATCAGGTGTTGCTCAGTTACTCAACCAAGCAAGTGCATCTGGCATTCGCTTACTTGACACCGCTCAGGCCTATGGCGATGCTGAGGCCGTGCTGGGACGCAACCTTGCACCGGGACATGCATTCCAAATCATCAGTAAATTGTCGGCCCAGTTGCAGTCGTCTTTCACCGAACTGGATACTGTTGTCTGGGAAGAGGAGTTTCGTCGTAGCTGTGAGCGGCTGGGACAGGAGTCTCTGGATGCCTTGCTGTTGCACGCACCGGTTGACTTGAGGAAGCCAGGTTCCACTTATTTAGAGGAATGGCTACTGGGGCTGCGAAACCGCGGCTTGGTGAAGCGGCTCGGTGTTTCGATCTACACATCGGACGATCTCGAGGGAGTCAACCCCGAGCTGCTTGACCTTGTGCAGCTGCCTTTATCTCTATTCGATCAGCGCCTTTTGCAGGATGGCACGGTGTCAAGCCTGCGTGCACGGGGGACCGCAATCCACGGGCGTAGCTTATATCTGCAAGGCTTGCTTCTCATCCCTGCCGTCGAATGGCCAAACTGGGTAAGTTCCGGGATGCGAAACCATCACCAAAATCTAGAAAAGCTGGCCCAGAAGCGGGACTGCCGTTTGATCGATCTTGCACTTGGTTTTGCGAAAGAACAATCAGACCTTGAGGCAGTGGTTGTTGGACTATGCAGCACGGAAGAGCTTGCAGAACTTGAAAGAAGCTGGCAAATGGCATCTCCGTGGCAGGAAGCGGAATGGGAGATCTGGGCCCTGCAAGACGCCGATAGCCTCGATCCACGACGCTGGCCGAATTAATCAGAAATGACCCGTGTTCTATTGCTAGGAGCCAGCGGTATGCTCGGCTCTTCCTTGGCTCCTAGGCTTGAAGCAGCAGGCCACATTGTTGTTCAGCAAAGCAGAAGCGATGGCTATGACATTAAATTAGACCTGTTGAGTCATCAAGCGTGGATAGACTGCCTTGGTAAGGTTAAACCTGAGACTATTGTCAACCTTGCCGCAGCGACAAATGTCGATCAATGCGAACGCAATCCTCAATGGGCATTTGACGCGAATATTGGACCACTTCTTGCCCTCGTCAGGGCATCATGCTCTACCAAGATCAGGCCTCATATTGTGCATATCTCAACTGACCAGCTCTACGATGGAAAAGGGCCGCACTCAGAGGCCCATGTGCGGCCGTGCAACGTTTACGCATTATCCAAATTTGCAGCCGAACTAGTAATCAAGGAATATCCTGCCACTATCATCCGAACCAACTTCTTTGGCCTAAGCTATGCTCAAGAGAGGCCAAGCTTTAGCGACTGGATCATTAAGTCGATTAAATCTAATAAGCAAATCACTTTATTTAATGACGTATTCTTCAGCGCGATCCATATGGACACCTTATGCTACTTCATAAATTTAGCAATCGAGAAGAGGCCACAAGGCACCTTTAACGTAGGAACCCATGATGGAATCAGTAAGGCTGAATTCGGGTTGCAATTAGCATCGCGCCTCGGCCTAGCAACGAAGACCATACGAGTTGGATCCGTGGACGAACTTGACCTCAAGGCACGCAGACCTCTAGATATGCGTATGAAAACAATTCATTTCCAAGACCAATTTGGCGTAAGTACTCCAAGTATGTCCACTGAAATCAACAAAGCTGCTGATGAATACCATGCCTAAAGTGTGCGACTCCAACCTTATTATTGCCGGCCAACGGGTTGGAAGCAGACATCCGACATACTTCATAGCAGATATTGCAGCCAATCACGATAGTGATCTTGAGCGCGCAAAGGCTCTGATATGGATGGCAAAGGAGGCAGGTGCTGATGCTGCAAAGTTCCAACACTTTAAAGCTGCGACGATAGTCAGCGATTATGGCTTTCGTTCAATAGGCTCACAGCAAGCCCACCAGTCGTCCTGGAATAAAAGCGTCTATGAAGTTTATCAAGACGCATCCGTTGATATTGGCTGGACATCAACCTTGAAGGAGACGTGTGATAAGGCAGGTATTGCCTTTTTTACTAGCCCCTATGCAGTTGAACTAGTCGATGCGGTCGATCCGTTCGTTCCGGCATACAAGATTGGTTCTGGAGACATTACATGGCTTGAGATTGTACGCCATATCGCGTCTAAGGGAAAACCTTACATCTTGGCTACAGGTGCCTCAACAATGGATGAGGTCGATCGCGCGGTGCAGGGGGCTTTACAAGTGAACCCCCAGCTAGCACTACTGCAATGTAACACCAACTACACAGGTAGACTGGAGAATTTTCGTTATATACAGCTCAATGTTCTGCGCTCCTATCGAGCGATGTATCCTGAGATGGTCTTGGGCTTGAGCGACCATACGCCGGGTCACGCTTGCGTCCTTGGGGCAGTATCTTTGGGTGCACGAATCATTGAAAAGCATTTCACCGACGATTGCACGCGCGTCGGCCCCGACCACAAATTCTCGATGGATCCAGCAGCCTGGCGAGAGATGGTTGATCGCACCCGAGAGTTGGAGTTTGCGTTGGGAAATGGTGTCAAGCGGGTCGAAGAGAATGAACTTGAAACTGTGATTGTCCAGCGCCGAAGCCTCCGCACAACTTCTGAACTTGCGGCTGGCCACCGGATGCGTCATCAAGATCTAATTGCACTACGCCCATGCCCTAGAGATGCAGTTAGCCCAGCGGATATCGATCAGATCATTGGCCTTACGCTGCGCCGTTCGAAGCAAAAGGGTGAGCATCTAACCCATTTCGATTTCGAATGAGCAAGCAACGAATTTGCGAATTAATAGCCGTGCTACCAGCGCTAAATGAAGCTGGATCAATTGCTAATGTCGTTGATAAGCTAAAAGCCTATGGAGATATTGTCGTCGTTGATGATGGATCTACAGATGGCACCGGGGATCTTGCACTTGCCGCAGGGGGCTTTGTGGTATCCCATTCTGTAAATCGGGGTTACGAGCAAGCTCTAGAAAGCGGTCTTCTCTGGGCAGCAGCTCAAGGCTACCGATACGCAATCACACTTGATGCAGACGGGCAACACAGTGCCTCGGCAATCGCGTTGTTCGCACGTGAGCTTGAAGAAGGTGCAGATATTGTTGTTGGAGTGCGAGATCGCAAGCAGCGATGGGCAGAAACATTCTTTTCTCTTATTTCCAAGAGGCTTTGGAAACTTGACGATCCACTATGCGGCATGAAGGGTTACCGGCTCGACCTGATTAGGGCTGCAGGTCGATTCGATACTTATTCATCGGTGGGAACGGAGTTCTGTATCCGAGCCGCTCGCTCGGGTTCGCGAATTCATCAAATTGAAGTATCCACTTCTCCCCGAATCGGAGCGTCGCGCTTTGGAGGTGGCCTACGTGCTAACTTGAAGATTGTTAGAGCTCTCTGGCTTGGAATTATCAGAGCAAAAACATTAGATTATACATAAATAAAGATGGCGTGCGACTACGGTAATTTTCTGTAAACAACAATTCTAAATAAGCATAGCTTAAACTGTAAATGTGAGCGAAGTTTATCTAGACAATTAAAGGAGACGACCAACCTTACAAAATACGAATGTTGGTTGATGCCTAATCGATCTCCGGATTAGGGCTAAAGGTATAGCAATCAAAACAAGCTACTAAAGTTTAATCATTACTTCCTAAAAAAGACAACTTTTCAATCCAATGACTGTTCAATTCCAAAAAGGCACTGGTATGTATACAGAAATAACCAAGTGTAGACTTTGTAACAGCATAAACTTAGTGTCAGTCCTGTCTTTAGGTGAACAGTATTTAACAGGGGTTTTCCCTAAGTCCCTGAAAGAAAAAGTTACAAAAGGGCCGCTAGATTTAGTTTGGTGTTCTGAGTGCAGCCTTCTTCAATTAAGACAAACCTATTGTTCTGAGGAGATGTATGGTGATAACTACGGATACCGATCAGGCCTGAATAAATCAATGGTTCAGCATCTAGAGCAAAAAATCAATACCCTTGAATTTCTGGCTAGGATAGATAAAGATGATCTAGTTTTGGACATTGGAAGTAACGATGCCACTTCACTAAAGGCTTATAAAGCAAAATGCACAAAAGTCGGAATCGATCCAACAGGATTAAAATTTAAGGATTTTTATACAGACGACATTACCCTTATTGCGGATTTTTTCTCGGCAAATAAATTTATTTCATTATTTCCTGATAGAAAGGCAAAAGTAATTACATCAATAGCTATGTTCTATGATTTAGACGACCCGCTTCAATTTGTCGAAGATATAGAAAAATGCCTCGATAACGAGGGGATTTGGCATTTTGAGCAAAGCTATATGCCTTCAATGCTGCGAACAAATTCGTACGATACAATCTGTCATGAACATTTAGAGTTTTACTCGTTTAAGGTAGTTAAGGCAATGCTCGAATCTAAAGGCCTACGCGTAATTGATTTGGTAATGAACGCTGTGAATGGTGGAAGTTTTGCGGTTACTGCTTGCAAAAAAAATGCAAGCTTCACATCAAATATTCCCATCATAAACTGGATGCTTAAGCAAGAAGAAAGCTTAGCCCTTGATACTCCAAAACCTTATAGAGATTTTGAAGAGAAAACATTCAAACATAGGGCTAATCTAAAAGGCTTAATTGAAGCATTAAAAGAAGATGGAAAAAAAGTACTAGGTTATGGTGCAAGCACAAAAGGCAATGTTCTTCTTCAGTTCTGCGGGCTTACCATGGAACATCTACCGTATATAGCTGAAGTTAATCCTGATAAGTTTGGTTCATTTACACCAGGGACCAATATTCCAATAATTTCCGAAGAAGAAGCAAGGGCCATGATGCCTGACTATTTTCTAGTGCTTCCATGGCACTTCAAAAGTAGTATTTTAGAACGTGAGAAAGATTTTCTAGCACAAGGTGGAAAGCTAATATTTCCGCTTCCTGAAATTGAGATTGTGTAAGTAGATCCAATCGTTTTTATTATGCACAAAGCAATGGCAAAGAAAAAAGCGTTGATCACAGGTGTATTCGGGCAAGATGGTAGTTATCTTTGTGAAATCCTTGCTAGAAAGGGTTATGAAGTATACGGCATTACAAAGCACATTCTTGGTGCTAATTCCCAAATTATAAAGACTTATTTAGACAAGATCGGAATACATCCAACGGTATATGCTGTAGACTTAAATAATTTTGACAGCCTAAAGGAGCTTATAAAGCAAATACGGCCAGATGAAATCTATCACTTAGCAGCATTCCATGTGAGTGCCGAAGGCGCAAATAATACTAAAAGCTTCATGGCGAAACAGCTTTACGACTATAATGTTCAATCGACATCTAATTTACTTTATATTTGCCATGAGTATTTGAAAGAGAGCAAATTTGTCACTGCGGGCTCCTGTTTAATGTTTGATGATTGTGATTCAATGATCCAAAGCGAGTCAACTCTCTTTAAGTCTGCTAGTTTGTATGGACTTGCAAAGATTAGCGAAAATATGCTTGTTAAATATTATAGAAAGCAAGGATTGCATGCCTCAACTGCACTATTATTCAATCATGAAAGCTCGCGTAGATCAAATAACTTTGTAACCAAAAAAATCGTCAAATCCATGGTTGCAATTAGTAAAAAAGAAATGCAGACATTTACATTAGGAGATATTAAGGCAAAAAAAGACTGGGGTTGGGCAAAAGATTATGCATATGGAATGTATCTAATGGCACAGACAGACAAGGCTAAGGATTACGTCCTTGCATCTGGCAGAAATTATTCTATATCTGACTTTATAGAGATTGTTGCAGACAAGTTAAATATAGATGTTTGGCAAAAACATATTAATGTAGATGATAATATTTTAACAAGGAAGATGCAAGTTAACCTCTTAGGAGATTGGTCATTGGCTAAAGCTGAACTGAATTGGAAGCATACATTATCTTTGGTTCAGTTAGTCGATCTAATGGTTGAGAATGAATTGACTGGAGAATTGGCATAAATGAGTATCTCTGTTGTTGTATGTATTAAGAATGAAGAGCAAAGAATTGAGGAATGTTTGCGATCAATTCTCAGCAATAATCCTGACGAAGTCATTGTGATTGATGGAGGCTCTAATGACAAGTCAGTTGAAATATCTAGAATATTTACTGACAAAGTAATTGTAACCCAGAACTCCAGTCTTACAAGGGACAGGCAAATCGGAATCAATGCAGCAAGAAATGATTATATTGCAATGATTGATGCCGATCATAGGCTCAAAGAAAACGACTTAATTAGCCTTCTAGCTGATTTAAAGACATTTGAGTTTGACATTGTCCAATCTCAACTTGTCTCATTCAAAAACAATAATTGGCTAAATACAGCTGAAGAGCAGATGTGGGAGTTGAATCATAATCATCCTGGACCTCGCAATATGATAGGTGTTGCGCCAGCTATCTACAGAAAAAAACTTTTTGAATTGATTGAATTTGACGATACTATCACAAAAACTATCGATGACACGGACTTTGTGTACAGGCTAAGTCAGCTTCCTGACATTAAATTTGGTATTGGTAGAACACGAATTGCTCAGTTACATAATCCTTCTTTCGTAAGCTACATGAGAAAATTTAGATGGTATGGTACCGGAGATGGAGAATTTTGCATCAAGCATCCTAATCGCACCCCTTCAATGCTTTACCATCTATTTTTTCGATATCCCTTCGTCTATTCATCAAAAGCTCTCCTCAAGCACAAGCTTCTTGCTTTTCCTTATCTTATTTTGCAAGGCTTTACAAGGGGTTATTGGGCCATAAAGACTATTTGCAAAGGCAATAATTCCCCGTGAGATTAATTCTCATCTTGCAAAACGTGCGCAATTAATTTAGCGTTCTGCAATTATTTTGTCGAAACGGCCATCTTTTAGTCCGGTCTATATTAAGGCTCTTCTCGATGATTTCATCACTAACTAACAAAAGAGTATTAAAATGATCAGTGAAGAAACCAACCAAATCTTGTCTCTAGCGAAGGAAGTCTTGGAGAAGAAGGTTACTGAGCCATTCAAGGGGAGCTTTGGTAAAGACTTGTCAGAGCGCAGGATTGAGACCCCATGGGTGGCTTCCTTTTTCAAAGGAGGTGAGACGGTGCTGGATGTGGGCTTCACCATGTCTAGCCATGATTACCTCGGCCTCTTGCTTGAACTAATTCAAAAGTACGATGTAGGCATAGAGGCTATTGATATCATTGAACCGCAAAATGTCCTCAAGCGATATCCTGTGGAATGGGTTGATGAGATCTTGAAGGTTCCAGTAACTTTAGGTGATCTCCGAAACGTTTCAATATTAAATGAGCGCTATGACTTTGCAACCTGTATATCGACTATTGAGCATATTGGATTTGACTCGCCGGCATCTACTGGCAACAAGGAATCTGCGTTTGAGAGAGCACTTAAGCCAGAAGATGTACAAACAATGCGAGATCCTGATACCAATAATAAAGTCTTGAATCAGTTTCACCGAGCACTAAAGCCTGGTGGAGTTTTATTAATCAGCGTTCCAATGGGAAGAGGAGGGCCTGTCTTGCTGAAGGATAGCCTAGGCTATTACTGTGCTCAATGGGAATATGAAGAAAAAAGCTGGTCTGAGATAGCCAAT
Source organism: Synechococcus sp. EJ6-Ellesmere (assembly GCF_024345875.1). NCBI lineage: Bacteria > Bacillati > Cyanobacteriota > Cyanophyceae > Synechococcales > Synechococcaceae > Synechococcus > Synechococcus sp. EJ6-Ellesmere. The sequence continues at coordinate 1,984 of NZ_JAGQBY010000035.1, read as the reverse complement.
CATCCTGGATTTGAGTTGCTAGAAGAAATGTTTTTCATAAGAACCCCCGAGAAGCTATGGTGCCAAGTGACCTGTCCAGGGGATCTCATATCACAAAGTAGTTCACTGCGCCCACATGCAGAAGGGTGCGCGTTAGCCGCTCTTCGAAAGAAGCTAGCATGACATTCTTGTGAACTGCATACTTATTCTTTAACTATCTTGCTTAAGTCTGCAAGCCTAAGCCGATGGCTGCTTGTTTTTCAACTATTACTTCGCTAAAAGCATAGCAGCAAGTTGTGAAAATCTCCTTTAATTCCTTCGGAAGACAATACGCTGCATCAATTAATATTTTTTTCATACTCTTAGCTGCTTTGATTCAACGTATGTTTATGTTAACTAGTTGAGACAATGAACTTTCAAGATTTTAGACGGCAAAGGGCTGAGCATGTGGCCATGATGATCGCCAATGGCTACAATGACGGAGACCCAAGTAGAAATGGTGAGTTTTCACGCTTGATGCTTTGGCCCCCTACTTTGATTTATTTGTAGATATCGGATCAAATCAAGGAATATTTATTGATAGGTTGAATCAATCACTTAGCCATTTTATACTCGCCTTTGAGCCTAATCCATATTTAACAGACTTATTGTTGGAAAAGATTTCCAAAGGCACTCTCGTTCAAAAGGCACTAAGTAATTATCAAGGGGCGGGTTAACTTAATATCTATAAAGATAATACAACCTCAAGCCTGTTAAAACGTGATGATTTAATGCCCCATTTCACGAAATCTTGTGAGCCTGTGAAGATAGAGATCGATCTTCTTGATAATTACTTCCCCCTTATTCGGCAATTTTCATCCAAGGGTATTTTTATAAAGATAGATGCTGAGGGTGCAGAGTTCCCTATTCTTGAAGGGGCAATAGTTGTACTTCAAAAGCTATCCTCGGTATTCCTTATGTTTGAATATTCTGCTGCATGGCGGCAAAGTGGGCATACCCTTAAACAAGCTTTTCATTACTGGATGAGTTAGGTTATAAGATTTACCGACTAACACCTTTCGGCCTTGAATCTTTGCGGTTTTACACTCCTCATATGGATAACTCAGATTATTGCAATTATTTTGCTGCAAAAGGATCTATAGGGCACCTCGAAAAATCAACAAGGCACTTGATTGCGGCATGATTCCGATTATCATCGGTTGAGCAATCTTCACGACGACTGTGGGTCAGAGGGGCTTCTGGGACGAGCAGCAAAGAGTCAAAAAGCTCCAGGACAAAAAGCCTGTTCTCAGGCGACTGACAAGTTCGATTCCATGGGAATCATTCCGCCCGCTGCTTGAAAAGGGCTACACGCACGAGCGGAAGAGCAACGCAGGACGCAAACGGATTGATCCGCTGATCCTTTTCAAGATGCTCGTTCTCCAGCAGCTTTTCAACCTCAGCGATGAAGAGCTTGAATTCCAGGTGAATGACCGGCGCTCCTTTGAGGAGTTTGTCGGGCTTGGTGTGATGAACAGCATTCCAGATGCCACTACTGTCGCCTTCTTCAGAGAGCGACTGCGCAAGGCGGAAGTTATCGAGGAGCTTTTCGAGATGTTTGAGGCATACCTCCGCTCCCAGGGCCTCCAAGCCCGCGGTGGCCAGATCATCGATGCGACTCTCGTCCCGGTTCCAAAGCAACGCAATACCCGCGAAGAGAACAAAGAAATCAAAGCCGGGAGGCTGCCGGAGGGCTGGGATGAAAACCCACATCGCTTGCAGCAGAGGGATTTAGATGCTCGCTGGACAAAAAAGAACGGCATCAGTTACTACGGTTACAAGAACAGCATCTGCATCGATGTCGACCATGGATTCATCCGCCGATATGCCGTCACGCCTGGCCGCGTCCCTTGGAATGGTGTAAATCCTGAGGCCCGATTGCCCTGGACTGAGGGAGAACAGGGGTGAATGACGGGCTGTCATTCTTGAGGCGCATGTGCACCTCGTTGTTTCACGATGAATCCCA
>NZ_JAGQBY010000034.1:0-24091 GCF_024345875.1 Synechococcus sp. EJ6-Ellesmere | reverse complement strand
AGGTAGCCAGGCGCACCGGCCTGCCGGTGAAGACGATCCGTTATTACTGCGATGAGGGCCTGCTCCAGCCCAAGGATCGCTCCGCAGGTGGATACCGATTGTTTGATGAGGAGAATCTCGCTGAGCTGGCGATCATTCGAGCCCTGCGGGCGATGGACGTCTCGATTCCCGAGTTGGCGAGGATCCTGGAAGTGCGGCGAGCTGGTGTCTGCAACTGCTCTGCACTGAAAGACAGCATTGCGGCCAAGATGGAATCAATCAATATACGCATCTATGAGCTCGTCACCATGAAGGATGAGCTGGCGCGTCTGCTCGGCAGCTGGCAGGACTGCGGGGGCTCCAAGCTTCAACGCTGAGCCATGAGCTTGCGCTGTCGCTGTTCCGCTGAAGCGTGTGGACCCCATGCCCAGCAGGAAGGCGCCCCGTGGGGGGCGCCTTGGCACCGGTTGCGGATCATCGCCTTGGCATCTGGGGCCTGACCGATCGGGTGTCTGTGTTTCACGCATGGCCTGTCTGGGGCCTGGCAGGTAAGGGATGGGATCACGTCTCCGGGAAGAGATGCTCGGGGCTTGACCTTCTCGGCTGTGATCCGGGCCCGGGTTATGCAGCCCGGGATTTGAACACGCGGGGAACAGAACTGGCATATCTCTCTCTGCGGTTACGGGATGGCGTTCGCGCTGCGCCATCAAGTTCACGGTTGATGCCTCGCATGTTGGGCGTACCTCCGTTTTGCGCACCGGCTCGGGTGATCCCTGGCCGGACTCTCTTGGAGGGTGAGGGTCGGGTTGGCTACCGGGCCTCCCCTCAACTCCAAAGTACGCCTCTTTTCAGGCTGCAGCGGCTTCCAGAAGTACCTGTTCCCGTACCACTCTTGCGGCCTGTTCGGCGCAAGGACCCGCAGGCCTCGCCGTCGCCAGTTGGAGGGTTGGCTGGCAAGCCAGCACTGACGGCTCAGGGGAGGATTCGCACCCTCAGGACAGGGCCGCCAACTGGCTGTCGCTCTGGATCCAGCTGGGTACGGTGCCCGATAGAGGCGAGCGACGGAATGCTGCGTGAGCTGGTGCTGGCCATCGGTCTCCCCGTGGCCCTGCTGCTGCTGGCGGTGCTGGCGCTGGAGCACTGGGGCGATCGAATGCCGAGCTGGCTGCAACGCCTCTCCCAGCGGCCTTCCAGGCTGTGGAACATCGGCATCGGGCTTGATCATCGGCCTGTCGCTGCTGCGCTGGTTGCTGCGGCGCTGAGTTGTTCAGGGAATGAACAGTTCCTCGTAGCCGCCGCTTTCGATGGCGGCGACTGCGGCCTGGAGCTCGCCTGTGACCTGGCGAATCCGCGGCCAGCTGGTTGTTGTCAGCACCAGGATCGCGATGCTGCGCCCTCTCAGGTTCTGCTGATATCGCAGGTTGGTATCGGTGGTAATGAGTAGATCGTAGCCCTTCTGCTCCGCCAGGCGAATCAGTTCGCCATTGGTGACGGTCGACCAACCCAGTTCATAAGCAGTGACCACGACATGGGCGGTCAGTGAACGGCGAAGAGGAACGGGTGTCCCCTGGTCAAACAGGATCCGCACTCAAGCCAGTGCGGCAGCAGCGGTGCTCCGAGCAGCGTGCTCTAGGACCAGCCGGGACTGCTCAAGGCTTACCCCTGGGAACAGTTCGACGAATTCAGCCAAGGAGACGCCATCTTCCAGATTTTCAAACAGAGCCGCCACCGGAATACGGGTACCGCGGAACACCCAGGCCCCGCTCAGGCGCTGAGGATCCCTTTCCACAGCACTGCAACCTGCCCAGCTCAGATCGGTTTGCATGGTCATGGCCCTCAGGGCGGCCGGACTCATGAATGGTAGGCAGCTCATCCGACCTGAGCTGCCGGATGACTGGATCTCAGGCAACGGTCTGGCGCTGAACCAAATACGCCTCGATCCAGTCATGGTGCTGCTTTTGGTTGATGCGATCCGCGATCGAGCTGGCTGCCTCCGGGACCTGGAAGCGCTTGCGGAACGCCTTGGTGAAGCCTTCCAGCTGGGGCTGAGGAAGGCTGCGAACGGTGGCGTGAATCTGGCGGATCGTGGCGCCATCGAGTGGCAGCAGGGCCGCGTCCTCGGGAGCTGCGGCGACACCATCAGCCGCAGCAGCAGCGGAGGGCAAGCCCGCAGGCTGGTGGCTGGAAGCGTGGCCGTTGCCAGCTGGTGAGCGCCGCAACGTGCCGTTCCCGGCCGCGTTGCTGGGGGTGTTCCCGTTGGAGGGGCGCTCGGTGCTGTCCCCACGTGAGGAGGCCCCGGTGACGCTTGAGGTGACCTGCCGCTGCTGCTTGTCATAGAGCGCGAGCCCGAACGGGTTCCCGAAGGTCATCAGCGCCCGCTTCATGGCGTCGGTCTCGGCTTCCTTGAGAGCGGACTCATGGGCCTGGCCCAGGTCGACATCGATGCCGTGGCCGGCACCGCTGCCTTCCCGCACGATCCCGCCGACGATCACCCTCACCCGGGCGGTGTAGGTGACGCCCCAGCCGTCACGTTGCGGTGGATCGGAGGGCTTGCTTGGCTCACGGCCGATGCGGCGTTCCGCCTGGGAGACGCACTGCAACGCGACCGTCTCGCGCTGCCAGCCGTCGAACCCAAAGATCCGGTTGGCCTCGGCGATCGCCACCCAGCCCTCGATGTAGCTGACCTTGCCTCGGCCCTGGTCGCGCTGCTTGACGTTGGCGCGACTCAGGGGCGCCGCCAGGGCAGCAACCTGCTCGGCCGTGAGGGCGGATGCCTGAGCGACAGGGCGGTCGATGGTGGTTGTCGTGGTCATGGCATTGATGGGGTTGAGTGGGAACAGGCGATGGGAGTCAGCTGGCGGGGCTGCCGGGGGGCAGAGACTCGATCAGCACCCAGCAGGGCGGATCGCTGCAGAAGATGTGATCGGCAGATGGGCGCCGTCCTGGGCGACGGCCGATCGGCACCACCCAGCTGGCCAGGCGTGTGGACCAGATGTGGCCGCTGGGCCGGGGGCTGGTGGGGGTGGTGTTGGCGATGGTGCTGGCGTAACTGGAGAGATCCATGGCTCTTGGTGGTGGGTGGAGGTGATGGCCTGGTTGGTGATGGCGCTGACGCAATTCCCTGGGCCCGCCACTGCTGCGGACCCGTATCGAGGGGGGCTCTGCCCCCCTCAGGTGATGCGCCAGCTGCGGTGGGAGAGGAGTTGGACGCCGGGGATTTGCTGGCCGGCCTTGAGGGCCTGCTTGATGGCGGCCTTGTCGGGCTGGCTGGTGGTCTTGACCGTCAGCCACTCGGGAGCCAAGGCCTGCTCGTCGTCGATCTCGACGGCCTGGGATCTGCGGCTTGTGAGCTCGTGATTGGGGAAGCTGAACCGGGTGGCCTGCGGCTGCAGCCGGGTAAGCACCAGCACGAGGGAGTCCTCCAGGGCATCGGCCCGGCTGGCATCTGAGCGGGAAAGTTCCGTGAGCCGTTTGGCTTGCTGCTGGCGGTACGCGGCCTGGCCGCGGAGGTGCTCGATCACCCAGCAGGTGGCATCGGCCTTGGCCGCCAGGGCCTGCTTGTTGCCCTCCTCTGCCATCAGGGCGGCCTCCAGCTCAGCGAGGGCCTGGCTGCGGCTGTCGTCGTCATCGCTCTGCAGCTGCTCGGCCAGTTGGCTGATGGAGGTGGTGAGCTCCTGGGCCTCGATGCCCAGCTGCCAGAGCGAGCCGGTGCGCTGGAGAGTGCAGGCCGGGCCGGCGGCTTTGGCTGCAGCCCCCGCGAGGGCCGTGGCTGGAGCGGTGGGGATGGTGGTGAGAACGGGCATGACGGTGAGAGGGATAGGGGGGGAATGCAACGGGCGGCGCAATGGCGGCCCTGGACTCAGGAGAGGGGGGTGGCAGCGGCCCAGGCGCTGGCGGATTCGCTGACCTCCACCACAGAGATCGACACCGGGGAGCGGGTGGCCAGGCGGCGGGCCTGGTGCACCAGCGAGGCGGTGCCGGGCCCACCGGGAAAGGCCACCACCAGCACGGAGGTGGAGACCCCAGGGGAGGTGTGGGCCTCGGCCCTGGCCACAGCCAGCTCAAGCAGCTCCCGGTTGCGGATCGGCCCGGCGGCCCGGCCATGGCGCTGCCACTTGGCCGGCAAGACCAGCGCCGACCAGCCCAGCTGATGGGCGGCCCGGGCAATGGCGGCATCGGCTCCTCGGGCTCCGCCGTGAAGCAGCAGATGGACCAGCCGGCCGCCGCTGCGGGCCAGCAGCTCAGCGGCAATGCGTTGATGGGACCAGGCCAGATCACGGCCGCCGCCGGCCGCGATCACAAGGGAGCGACCGGCGCCGATGACGGGCCTGGATGAAGTACAGAAAGCCATGGAATCAGTTGCCGTGGGTGACAACTGATCGGGGCATCACGGCCGCTCAGGCATAGGCGGCGGTGATGGCGAGATCAGGGGATGACGTTGCCGCAGGCGATGGGCTCGGGGCCTTTGGCGCGACCCTTATTCTACCAGTACAAATGCACTTCAGGCACTGCAGAGCCACTGCGAACACTTGGATCCGAGGGGTTCTGCCTCATTCTCACAGGCCTGGATTCGGTGACAGCCAGCTGGCCATCTTTGCGACCGGCCTGGGGCTCAGGCCTGATGGACAGCCGCGCAGTCGCGCGAGGCAACCCCTGGCCGTCGGCGCCCTTGATCCATCACCTGCCGGCCGCGTATGTGGCGGCACCGCAGCCGCGGGAGAGCCGCCCGGCAGCCGTGACCTGAGCACACCCATCCCGGCGGCGGCGAGGGGAGATCAGATTCACGCGAGCGCAAGGGTCGGCGAAGCCGACTTGCCCGCCCTTGCGCCGCGTGACACCCTGCATCCCCGCCGCCGGGTGGTACTGAGTCATGTCCGTTACGCCCGGGCATCCATGGGCTCTGGGATGAAACGGGGTCGATTCTCTATCTCGCGATTGCGAATCTCTCCCCAATAGCTTGACCATTGACCCAAGACGCCCCCAGACGATTCAGCGACTTGGTCTGCTGGTGTCCTGCATAACGAACCCCTGGGATCAGCAAGAGGACACTCTTGCGACGGTTCCATGGGTGGTGAGGGATGCTTCCGCTGCCAGAGCCTGCTCGGTCTTGCCCCTGCAGGCATGGTTCAGGGGGCCTCAATCGAGAGCTCCTGCCCCTCAGCAGGATCTGCAAAAGACCCTTCGAATGCACGCCCTACTGGTAGCGGCTTTTCGTATAGCGTTCCGTGAGATCCCAGTCCGTCCCTCCAAAGCAACCAAAAGTGGTGGTGTACGAGGTGGTGTATTTGCACCCCGCCATCCCCTCTGAACGACTGCAGCAGAAGGGCTCTGCATGCCGTTTCAGAGGACGCCCCCTCCGTTCCCTGAACGCCCCCAGCACGGTCGCTGGAGCCCTTCGGAAACCACCGCTAGGGTCGGGCCGCCTCTGATCCGACCGCCGCCATGAAACGAACGCGTTGGCTGCTGCCGGTTCTGATGCTCTGCAGCTTGCTGCTGGTCATGGTTCCCGCGCTGAACGCGCCGAGTGCCGCCCAGGGCGCCCGCGCCGAGATCCGGGGGGTCTGGATGACCACCAATGACATGACCACCATGCGCGATCGCACCAAGTTGCGAGCGGCGATGGACCAGTTGAAGGACATGCACTTCAACACCGTCTATCCGGTGGTCTGGAATTCCGGCTACGCCATTCACACCAGTGAGGTGACCCGCGCGCGCAAGATTCAGTCGTTTTCATACAAGGGACTGGAAGGCCAGGACATCGTGGCGGACGTCATCAGCGAGGGACATGCCAAAGGCATGCTCGTGATCCCCTGGTTCGAATTTGGCTTCATGGCGCCACCGTTTTCGGAGCTGGCTCTGCAACACCCCAGCTGGCTCACCGAGCGGCAGGACGGCAGCCGCACCTCGATCAGCGCTGCCGGAGAAGTGGTCTGGCTCAATCCATTCAGGCCGGAGGTGCAGCAGTTCATCACCGAGCTGGTGCTGGAGGTGGTGGGCAACTACGACGGTGATGGCATCCAATTCGATGACCATATGAGTCTGCCCAATGAGTTTGGCTACGACAGTTACACCAAAGCGCTGTACGCCAAGGAGACAGGGCGTGCCGTGCCGAGCAATCCGATGGATCAGTCCTGGATCAAGTGGCGCGCCGACAAGATCACGGCCTTCATGGCTCAACTGCACAAGGCCGTGAACGCCAAAAAGCCGAAGTCGATCTTTTCCGTCTCCCCCAACTACTACGACTTCGCCTACAAGCTGCAGCTGCAGGACTGGCTGGGCTGGGTGCGTCGCGGCATCGTTGATGAGGTGATCGTGCAGCTCTACCGGCCGGATGTGGCCAGCTTCGCGGCCGAGGTGGCACGCCCCGAGCTCGCGGAAACCCGGAAGAAGATCCCCACCGCGATCGGGGTGATGACGGGGCTGCGCACCAAGCCCGCGCCGATGCAGCTGATTCAGGCTCAGGTGCAGACCGCCCGGCAGAAAGGGATGGGGGTGACGTTCTTCTATTTCGAATCGCTCTGGAATGCCACCGCCGAAGCGGAAGACCTGCGCCGCGAGGGATTCCTCTCCCTGTTCCCCAGCCCAGCGCCGCGCACGCCGCTGTGAGCCCCCAGCTGCCAACGCCTCCCGCAAACCCCACGCAGAAACCGTGGATCCCTTGTCAGAATGGCTCCAGGCATCCGGTGATCCGTGAGTTTCAGCACCAAAACGGAGTATGGACTGGTGGCCCTGATCGAGCTGGCCGAGGTGTATTCAGGAGGCGGCGTGCTCCAGGCCGGTGAAATCGCCCGCCGCCAGGGGATTCCCGAGCGTTATCTCGAGCAGATGCTCACCAGCCTGCGCCGCAGCGGACTGGTGCACAGCCTGCGTGGTCCCCGCGGCGGCTACCAGCTGGCCAGATCACCGGAACTGATCACGGTGGCGGAGGTGCTCGCCTGCCTGGAGGGCAAGGCAGGGGGAGCGTGCCCCGATGGCAAGCGTTCCACCACGGCCTTCCTGGTGCTCACGGCCCTGGAGCAGAAACTGGAGCAGGCCCGCGCCAGGGTCCTGGCGGCCCTGACCCTGAAGCAGCTGCTGGAGGACACCAGGGCCAGGAACCAACCGACCCTGATGTATCACATCTGAGCGCACGTCAGGGCGGTGGCTCCAGCTGCAGGGTGCTGTGGGAGATCCCGATCTGCGCCAGGCGGCGCTTGGCCTCATGCAGCAGTTCCATGTCATCCGCGGCGCCAGGCTCTCGGATGACATGGGCGGTGAGGGCGTTCTGGGAGGTGCTCATCGCCCAGACGTGCAGATGATGCACATCCACCACCTGGGGCAGGGAACGCAGGGCGCCATCCACCTGGGCAATGTCGATGCCGCGCGGCACAGCATCGAGGGCCACCACCAGGGCCTCGCGCAATAACTCCCAGCCGCTCCAGGCCACCACAAGGCCCACACCGAGTGCGGTGAGCGGATCCAGCCAGGGCCAGCCGGTGATCCCCACCAGCACGGCGCTGATCAGCACCGCCGCCGACACGGCCGCGTCCGTGAGCAGATGCACCACCGCGGCGCGGCGGTTGAGGTCATGGCTGTGGTCGTCGCCGAACAGGCGCGCCGAAAGCAGGTTCACGACGATTCCCGCCGCCGCTGCCCAGGCCACCGGCGTGCTCGCCACCGCCACCGGATGAAGAAGCCGCTGGAAACCCTCCACGATCACCACAGCGGCCGCCATCAGAATCAGCACCGCATTCACCAGCGACGCCAGCTGGGTGCTGCGCCCGAAGCCATAGGTGAAGCGGGGCGTGGCCGGCCGGGAGCTCAACCGCTCAGCACCCCAGCCGAACAGCAGCCCGGCCACATCACCGATGTTGTGTACGGCGTCACCGATCAGCGCCAAAGAGCCGAAGGCCACACCGATCACCAGCTGCAGGCCTGAGAGAGCGCTGTTGAGGATCACGCTCCAGCGGAAGGCGGCGGCCGAGCCGGGCCGATGCTCGTGCTGGCGCCGGTGAGGCTGGCGTTGAATCCCGACTGCCGGGTGCTGGGAGTCTCCGGAATCGGAAGGGGCTGGGGGCATGGTCTGATCGAGGTCTGCGGCCATCGCCAGCGTGGCGCCGATCAGCACCGTTGACGACGAACAGACTCCAGAATCAAGCAGCGGGAGGCCTGGACCAAACCGCTTGCTGAATGTGTCGTCACGTTCGGCCGAAAGGCCAAACGAGGGCAGCAGCAACTGCTTTGGTGGCACGGACGATCGGCCATCTGAGGCGTACAGCTCACCAATGGTGGGATTGAGTCGATCGGGGGCCTGATTCGCCAGCTTCTGGAACCTGCGCAACGGGTGGAGGGCCGGGATACACTCCTCGAATCGGCACGCAGGAGTACAGAGAGCCGCTGCGCTCCTGTTGACCTCGTATCACGACTGGGGCGTCGTCCCATTTTCGCAGAGGCGGTCTGGTTGTTCACTGAACTCCTTGGGCGCCGCCACTAAGAGGTTTCAAGACCAGCTACTTGTTTTGGCCTGGAGCATGACCACTGTTGCCAGGTCTACCCCTCTCGCCGTGATTTTGGCTGCTGGGGTGATGTTTGCGATAGTAGGGAACGTAGGTGTTGGTGTACCAGCTGTCTCGAACGAAATACACCAGCGAGGGCTGGAATGGCGAGAGCGAAACTGGCCAGAACTGTGGACAAGGTCCTGGGGAGAACACAACTCATTGAAAACCAAAGCCAGTAATGGCTTCTAGATGGAAGCGGCGCGGCCTGGCTCAGCCCATTCCGGCCTTGTCCTTGACGTCTTCGACGGCATTCCGGACTTTGGCCTCGGCCTGCTTCGCCTTGCCGGCAAGGCGATCTCCCTGGTTGCCAGTGATGTTGCCAATCGATTCCTGGGTCTTGCCCTCGAAGTCCTTGGCGCCGGCCTTGACGCGGCCGGCGGTGGCGGCCAGGGGCAAGCGGGAGGTGCTGAGGGTGAAGGCTCCTGAGGCCTGAGCGGGAGCGCTCAAGGCCGGCGTGGCGATCAACACGAGCAGACTGAAGGCCAGGCCAAGGCAAGTGGCGGCCAGTTGGCGCAGAAAACGAAGTTGGTGATTCATGGTGACGATGGCGAGGGAGAAACGAGGTTTAGCGATAAAAAACTATGGCAATCCATGCAGCATGCCCAATGTTGCTCAATAATCCGGTCGGAACATCGTGATTCACGCAGCCATTCCTATCGAACTGCGCCGGCCGGTGAGGAAAGAGATCACGGCAAGCACGAGAAACACAAGAAACAGGATCTGGGCGATGCTCGCAGCTGATCCGGCGATACCACTGAAGCCGAGGACGGCAGCGACGATCGCAATGATCAAAAAGGTCATGGCATAGTTCAGCATGACAGAGCTCCTAAGGAGTGTTGATCAGCTGGGTAATCTCTTCTTGGCTCTTGCCGAGCTTCTTCTACAGATGGCCAAACAATTCCTCTTCCTGGCCCTCAGTGTAGGCCAAGTCGTCATCGGTTAGGGAACCTCTGATCAAGACGCCTTAATGCAAATAACCTAGTCTCATTCTCGCCAATGAGACGATACTGAGCAGGTTTTGCCCGCTTTTCGCTCAGAGCAGTCCTTGAATAGACTTCAGGTAGTTTCCACCATGCTTCTTGGCCTAATCTCTGGATGATTATCGATTTTTTAGACACACTAAGCCCTTGCTTTACGCTGGATCGGGTATTCGCTCCCGTACCATCCAGAGGTTTGCCAGGGCGAAGAGCAGCTTCAGTTTGAGGTCGTTCTTGCGGATACCTCTGTAGAAGACCTTCCGGAAGCCAAACTGACATTTGATGATCCGAAAGGGATGCTCCACTTTGGCGCGGAAGTGGGCTTTCGCCGTCTCAATCAGATCTAGAAGCCTGCCCTCTGGTGTCTCTGGAAGCACTCTGCGCTGGCCGGGCTTCATGGCAATCCTGAACTCAGCTTCGCAGTCCTGGAAGTCGTTTCGTTTCTCGATGCCGATGTGGCCTGCATCGCCGTAGATGAGGCGTTCATCCCCATGGAGCCGGTCTGCTGCTGTGTTCAGCTCATGAGCATTGGCGGCGGTGCTCTCAACAGAGTGGACCAGGCCAGATGCGGCATCAACGCCGATATGGCAGCGCATTCCAAAGAACCACTGCTTGCCCTTGGCCACCGAGTGCATTTCAGGATCTCTCTCCTTCCGCTTGTTCTTGGTGGAGCTGGGGGCATTGATGATCGTGGCATCAAGAATCGTTCCTTCCCTCAGCATCACTCCTCTCTCGCTCAGCATCTGGTTCACACCCTCAAGAATCTGCTCCGCGATCCGGTGCTCCTCCAGCAGATGGCGAAAGTTGAGAATCGTCGTCTCATCAGGGATCCGGCCGTCCATCGTCTCGATCCCTGCGAAGCGGCGGAAGCAGGGCGTATCGATCAGCATCTCCTCCATCAGTGGATCTGAAAGCGTGAACCACTGCTGCAGCAGGTGGATCCGGAGCATCACCTCCAAAGGAATCGGCGGACGACCTCCTTTGCTGGAGGGCTTGTGATACACGGGCTTGATCAGGGCCAGAAACGCTTCCCAGGGAACCGTGATCTCCATCTCATCCAGGAAGCGCTGGCGACGCGTCCTCTTTCTGGCGTAGATCTGCTCGTAGTCCGTGAAGCCCAGCTGGAGAGGGTCGGCCATCCGTTCCAGTCTCAGTCCTAGATCTGGACTGATTTTAGCGGGTTTTTCAGGGGTTCCTTAGATCGGCGAACTTCTGCCTGAGCTTGCCTTTCAATTCATGCCATTCACCTTTGAACTGGAGTTTGTTCATGATCAGGTCCGCAAAGGTGTGAGATCAATGCCAGAGCCTATGGAACTGCCAGATTACTGCCAGAGCAAATCCGTTCGCATGTCACGCCATAGCCCCTCTCCTTTCACTATGGGCCTGAAACTGTTGCTTGACTGCTGCAGATGTGCCCCTTATCTACGGCAACATAACGGTCGACGCTGTAGCTGGCTCAACTGTGCTGCCCTGATCCCGTGAGCTTGTGTTCTGTGTCAGTAATTCACCTTTCTCGACGCATCGCCACTGTTTCCTGCCTACGTTTCAAATAAGAGCAGATTGCTGCCAACCCCTGCTGCGCCACCTCGGTGACCGCAGATGTGCATTCTGGGCGCCCATAGGGGTGGGCTGCCAGTTAATCCTTCAAGAGCAAGCCGATGCGTATTGCCCAGATATCACCACTTTTTGAAAGCGTACCGCCGCTGCGATATGGCGGAACGGAGCGAGTTGTTCACTATCTCACAGAAGAATTCGTCAACCGTGGTCATGAGGTCGTGCTGTTTGCCAGCGGTGACTCCCTCACCAGCGCCGAGCTCTTCCCCTGCGTGCCACGAGCCCTCAGGCCGGCCGGCTATCGGGGAGATCCACGGGTGCCAGAGGGTCGCCAGCTTGATCAGGTGATCGGTCAGCTCGATCGCTTCGACATTGTCCATTTTCATACCGGCCATGGCCTCCACCCCGGCATCGCCCGCCTGCCGGTGGCGCAGCTCCACACCCTGCACGGGCCCCTGATGGGCCCGGAAATGGCCCAACTCCAATGGGATTTCAATCCAGTGCCCCTGGTGTCGATCTCGGAATCCCAGCGGGGGCCTCTGCCTGGGGCTCACTGGCTCGGCACCATTCACCATGGTCTGCCCACAGATCTGTACCGCTTCCAGCCGTCACCCTCTGAATACCTGGCCTTCGTGGGGCGGATTTCACCCGAGAAGCGTCTTGACCGTGCCATCGCCATCGCCACCGCTCTGGGCCTGCCCCTCAAGGTAGCCGCCAAGATCGATGCCGTTGATCTGGACTATTTCCACGCCACCATTGAACCTCTGTTGCGTGAAAATCCACTGGTGGAGTTCATCGGGGAGGTCGATGATGCCGGCAAGCAGGAGCTGCTCGGCAACGCCCTGGCTCTGCTGTTCCCGATCGACTGGCCCGAACCCTTCGGCTTGGTGATGATCGAAGCCAACGCCTGCGGTACGCCCGTGATTGCGTGGCGTAACGGCTCCACCCCCGAGGTGATTCGGCCCGGCCTCAACGGCCTGCTGGTGGAAACGATCGAGGAGGCCGTGACAGCGGTGCGGGGAATCGAGCGACTGGATCGCCGGCGGGTTCGCCATGATTTCGAGCAGCGTTTCACAGTCGCCCGGCAGGCGGCCGACTACGAACGTCTCTTCCAGCGCCAGATCGAGGCCCGTCGCAGCCCCTCCCCGGCCAGGCTCGTTGCAGCGTGTTCTCATGCCGCATGATCTGCTCCCCCCGTTCGTTCTCAAGAATGGGGAAACCTTTGCGATGCTCGATCGCCGGGGTGAAATCTGCCCCGAGACCCATCCCGATTCCGGCATCTTTCACCGCGGCGCTCGCCATGTGAGCCGCCTGGAACTCCTGCTCTGGGATCAGTCCCCGATCGTGCTGAGCTCCGCCGAGAGTGAGGAGATGGGGCTGCACATGAGCCATCTCAGCAACGACATCGACGGGCCCGGTGCGCCCCCGCCCGGGTCCGTGCACCTGAAGCGCAGCACTGTTCTGACCCCCACGAGCTGTTTGCAGGCCCTCGATTTCACCAGTTACCTGAACGGTGCGGTCTTGCTGCCGTTGACCCTGCGCTTCGACGCCGATTTTCGCGACATCTTCGAGATCCGCGGACACCAACGTTCGCGGCGCGGGCGCACGGTCCGCCAGCACACCCAGGACGTCCTGGAAGTGGCTTACGGCGGGCTCGACGGGGAGGATCGCCGCACGCTCCTGCGGGTGGGAGGTGTGGCGGCGGAGGTGGGTGAAACCCACATCAATCTGATCCTGCAACTGGAACCACGCTGCACCCGTCGCGTCCATCTCCTGCTGGATTTCCATCCCGCCGACGATCGTGTTGCGGTTGAAGAGGCCTTCGATGCCGCACTCGCGGCGACGAACGAGCGTTTGCGCGACAGCCAGCGCCAGGCGGCCTCCATCGCCACCGACAACCAGGCGTTCAACTGCTGGGTGGCCCGCTCCATGTCGGATGTGCATCTGCTCTCCAGCCAGCTCGAGCACGGCCTCTACCCCTACGCCGGCGTTCCCTGGTTCAGCTGCCCCTTCGGCCGTGATGGGCTGATCACCGCCCGCCAGATGCTCCTGGTGGAACCGCGCCTGGCCCGCGGCGTGCTCGGCTACCTGGCGGACCATCAAGCCAGCCACATCGACCCAACGGTCGATGCCGAACCCGGAAAGATCCTGCATGAAGCCCGTCTGGGCGAAATGGCGGCCCTGGGGGAGGTGCCATTCGCCCGGTACTACGGCTCCGTGGATGCCACGCCCCTGTTCCTGATCCTGGCGGGCGACTATCTCCTGCGCAGCGATGACAAGTCGTTCATTGACCACCTGCGGCCGGCTCTGGAGCTGGCCCTGGCCTGGATCAGGGCCGCCGAAGCGCGTAGCCAGGACGGATTCCTGCGCTACCAGTGCGCCGCCCAGGGCGGCCTTCGCAACCAGGGGTGGAAGGATTCCGACGATGCCATCCACCACGCCGACGGTCGTCTGGCCGAGGGTTCGATTGCCCTTTGCGAGGTACAGGCCTATGCCTACGGGGCCCGCCGCGCCATGGCAGGCATTGAGCATCGCTTCGGACGTACCGCCCAAGCCGAGCAGTTGCGCGAGGAAGCCCATCAGCTGCGCCGCCGCTTCCATTCGGCTTTCTGGTGCGATGCCATCGGTACCTATGCCCTGGCACTCGACGGCGAGGGCACAGCCTGTGCCGTGCGCACCTCCAACGCAGGCCACTGCCTCTGGACCGGCATCGCCAGTCGCGACGCGGCGGCGTCGGTGGCCCGCCAGCTGCTTGCGCCCACCAGCTTCAACGGCTGGGGCGTGCGCACTCTCGATGAACGAGAGGTCCGTTACAACCCGATGAGCTACCACAACGGCTCAGTCTGGCCCCACGACAACGCTTTGATCGCCATGGGCCTGGCCCGCTACGGCCACATGCCAGAGGCGATGCGAATCCTCACTGGCTTGTTCGACACGGCCCGGGCGCTGCCGCAGTACCGGCTGCCCGAGTTGTTCTGCGGATTCCCGCGTCGCGACGACGAAGACCCCACCCTCTACCCGGTGGCTTGCAGCCCCCAAGCCTGGGCCAGCGGCTCGGTGTTCGGTTTGCTGGAAGCGATCACCGGAATGGGCATCGGACGCGACGCCGAGACGGAACGGGTGGAGGTGCTGTTCCGGAAGCCGGTGCTCCCGAAGGGCATCAACCTGCTTGAAGTCAACGGGCTGCGGCTCGGCGAGGAGGAGATCGACCTGCAGCTGCATCGCAGCGAGCACGACACCGGCGTCATGGTGCGGCGGCGAACGCCCGGTGTTGATGTGATGATAACCAAGTGAAGAATGGGATCAGATACGATCTGAAGAACCCGCTAGAATCCATCCAGGTCCAAGACTGAGCCTGTATCGGATAGGCCGCCCCTTCCAGCAGGGATTTACGGACTACGTGCAGATTGATGCCGAAAGGAGATCGCGTCACCAGCACTTGTTGGAGGAGATGAAGTCCACGGTTGCTGGGGAGGATTTTCCGGCACTCATCCAGCCTGGGTATCACAGGCTGTCCAGGTCGTGAGGTTGTCCGCTGATTCCTTTGGAGGAGCTGCTGGTCTATACACCCTGCGTGCGCCGATACGCCTGGATCGAGGCGATGGAAGGCAGGATTCCCCGTGCGGGCGGTCGAGAATCAAACAGTCGCCGGCCCGCTGTTTCGCCAAGTCCATTGTAGGTGTGCTTCTCGTTATTCAGCGCGTTGACGGCACAATGTGTCATGCGCTTCGCAAGTGCTTACAAAGCGCCAAGCCCATGAGCTGCAGAAGTGGAGCAGATCTGCTCCTGGAGGTGGCTGGGAAATGAACTGGGCAGCTCCTGGCGGTCAACCTGGCCTCCAGATTCGTGGATACTGGGACCAGGCTGTTTGTTTGATCATGCAAATCACGCTGCAGCTGAAGCCTGGCTAGCGGATACGGGTCGAGCGGGCCTCACGCAGGAGCTGGGAGGGCCTGACATGAAAGCGCTGTTGAAAATCAACGCTGAACAAGCTCTGGGTTCGGTAACCGCACTCGGAAGAAATACTCGCCACTGTCTCCCCAGGTGAAGGTTTCTGGAGCCTGAGCCTGGCCTCATCAAGACGCTGATTGCGGATCCATTGCAATGGGGTACAACCAAGCCGTTCGCGGAACGTGTATTGCAGAGCTCGGCGTGAATAATGACTTTGCATCTCGAGTTGCGTCAGGTTGAGAGGCTCAGCAAGATTAGACTTGATGAAGTCGAGCAGCTCATCGAAGGAGTCACGCCCTGCCTCGATTCTGTGGGTCAGGCGCTCGAACGAGGATTCCTCCCGCAGCTCCGGGAAGATCATGGCGGCAAGCAGCCGGTAGATCAGGACATCCAGCTGTAGCCGGTCGAGCAGACTCTGACTCGAGCCAGCTTGCAACTCGGCCATGACGATAGCTTGCCTCAGCATGGCCTGAAGCGTGGCCAGGCCCGGTTCCCTCGATGGTTCCCAGCCAGGCGTCTCATGCACCGATTTCACCCAGGCATCTGGTGTCTGGCTGAGGCCAGCCATGCCTGTGGCCGTTTTCAGGAGGCGTTGGCTCTCGAGATGAAAGGCCAGACCACTGAACAGACTGGCCTCAATCGTGAGGGGCTTACCAGGAAGAATCAGGCAGGTGTTGGAACAGCAAATCCAATGACGAGAATTCTGTTGGATGTGCTGTTCTCCTGCGTAGCCCAGGAAAACAGACAAGCCATACTGTTCCGCGACCACAATCTGCACCGGCGGAAGGATCCATGCTCCCAGGACGATGGAACCAAATCGCGAGGCAACGCCATAGTGCCACCAGCTCCTGTCAGGATCCATGACCTTGAGCCGACTGACCGGCAGAACCCTGCGGAAGAGCTCTGCACTGGCATTGATGTCTCCAACCAGCCCTAAGCGACGCTTGAAGGGATTGGCCAGGGCAGCAGCCTCCCGATGAGCGTCAAACCCTTGATGGACATCAGCAGACGCGACAGAGAGAGACACAGAATTGCTCAGAAGATGAACTCCGGATCAGATCAGGCTGATCGTCAGGGCAGAGCGGGCCGGCTGGAGACTTGCAGTGGGCACGTGGTGGATAGTGGCGCTGTCCATCGCTTGACGGTGAAGCCATCTGGCCAGCGACCGACGGCCAAAAATCAACACATTCACAATCAACCACTCTCCTTGGCTCTAGCGTTGGCGTCCAGTCACGGGCGATTGCGCCATTCTAGCCAAGCTGCGCCATGTTGTCGCATGGCCAGAAATCTTCTGACGATTTAAGCCAATTAAGTCAATCACCTAGCCACAAATAACGCCTTGGAGATGAGTAGTCTTACTCAAAAAATCGGACCGGGGCCGGCGCTGGCCCTCACGGCAAGCCTCGCCTCAGGGGAGTCAGCACGACTAGCGTTGGCCCAGGCGGTCAGAGAGGACCTGATTGGTGCACGGACCAAGCGATCAGCAGCCTGAGTCCTTGCCGGCCGAGCCCCAGGTGGAGAGCAGACCCGTCAACCCAGCCTCGGCTGGCGTCGACTATGTGGTGGGAATCGGTGCCTCGGCCGGGGGGCTTGAGGCCCTGCAGGAGTTGAGCAGGACTCTCACGAGCCTGGGCCGTGTGTCCTACGTGGTGGCCCAACACCTTTCTCCTGATCACCCCAGCCTGATTGTCGACCTTCTGGCCCATTCCACCACGCTGAGCGTGGTGACAGCCGTTGATGGTGAACCGCTCCAAGCCGATGTGATCGCGATCGCACCTCCCAACCATGATGTGGTGGTTGAGGGGCATCACCTGAAGCTCAGTGAACCAACGCCCCGGTTCGGCCCGAGTCCATGCATTGATCTGTTGTTTGAATCGATTGCCGAGCAGTGGGGTGATCACGGCCTGGCCATTGTGCTCTCGGGAACAGGCGCCGATGGGGCGCGGGGCGTGCACGCGGTTCGAGCGGCCGCCGGCCTGACCATCGCTCAATCACCGCAGAGTGCCAAGTTCGGCGCCATGCCCAGTGCCGCCATCAGCCTGGGCTGCGCGGATCTGGTCCTGGAGGCGAGCGCCATCGGGCCGAAGATCGGCGAATGGATCGCCAGCGGTGGCGGGAACTGGGTCAGTGGAGCCCTGCCGGCAGCGGCACCTGCTTTGCTCAGCAGTGTGATTACCCAGTTGAAGCATGCCACTGGAATCGATTTTTCCCAGTACAAGGAGTCGACCCTGAATCGGCAACTCCAGCGTCGCATGCTGAGTTTGGAAATTAATACCCTCGACGACTATCTTTCGCTGTTGACCGGTAATGCTGCAGAGGCTCATGCCCTTGTGCAGAACCTGCTGGTCACCGTGACCTCGTTTTTTCGCGACCGTGAGGCCTTCGAGTCCCTTGGCGAGCACTTGAAGGTGTATATCAAGCAGCACAGCAGCACCGAAGCGTTGCGGGTGTGGGTGCCTGGATGTGCAACGGGTGAGGAAGTGTTCTCGATTGCCATGCTGCTCAGCCAGGTTCTGGGGCATCCCGCCCATCTGGCCTCCCACATCAAGATCTTTGGCACCGACCTCGACGAGGTCAGTCTGTCGGTGTGTCGTCGTGGTGTTTATCCGATCTCAGAAGCCAAGGCCATCCCCGATGACCTGCGTGAACGCTTCGTGATCGAGACGGCGACGGAAATCGAGATGACGGAGGAGCTTCGTAGCTGCACCGTCTTCGCCCGTCATGATGTTGGGGCCGACCCACCCTTTCCCAGGCTGGATCTGGTTTCATGCCGCAACACGCTCATCTATTTCACCGCTCCGATGCAGGAGCGTGTGTTGAATCTGTTCCGGTTTGGCCTGGTCCCCGGAGGCCTGCTCTTTCTGGGCTGCTCCGAGTCCCTGGCCAACCGCACACCCGGCTTCAAGGTCGTCGATCCCGAGCAGCGGATTGTCCTGCGAACAGCGGAGGGGATGCTGAAACCACGTCAGGCCCTGACCTTACCAGCGCCACGGGGTCCCATGGCCTACGCCCCTTTGGAGAGGGTGGCCGTCTTGCGGGAGTCGGTACCGGAGCAGCACGTGGCTCTGCTGGAGTCGCTGATCCGCCTGATCAGCAAGCCCTGCCTGGTGCTGGATGAGAACCATGATCTCATCGAGGTGATCGGGAATGTCACGCCATTTTGCCGCCTTCCCCAGGGTCGTGTCAGCTCATCGGCCACTTCATTTCTCCTCCCAGAGCTTCAATCAGAAGCTCGAGCGTTGTTCCTGTTGACACGGGCTGATGGCCTGGCGATCACCAGCCCGGCCTTACATCTCTCAGGCCACGACAAGCCCTTCCACATGGAAGTGAGGCCCTTTGATGTCGGCGATCGGAGGCTGTGGGTTCTCACGTTTCTTGAGGACAATGAGGGCTCAACTGATGCAGCCAGAGCCGATCAGGAGGGCCTTCGTGATCATGTTTTTGATCGGGAAATCAAACGACTTGAGCAGGAGCTGCTGAGCAGTCAGAACACCTTACGTCGATCCCTCAGCGAACTCGAGCAAGCCAATGAAGAGCTGGAAGCTTCATCGGAAGAGCTCCAGGCTTCATCTGAAGAACTCCAATCCTCCAATGAAGAGCTGGAAGCCTCGAATGAAGAGCTACAGGCCACCAATGAGGAACTGGGCACCCTCAACCAAGAGCTACGAGCCCGCAGTAATGAACTCGAAAAGCTGAACACGGATCTGGAAAACATCCAGAACTCCCTGAGTCAGGGCATGGTCATCGTTGATTGCAATCTCTGCGTACTCAGGTTCAGCCCCTTGGCCGTCAGGGTGTTCGGGCTCGTGCAGTCCGACCATGGCCAGCCACTGCTGGATGTGCCCACAACCCTTCCCCTTCCCGGCCTCCATGAGGCGCTGATGGCGGTGATCAGGGGAGAGCTGCGTCAGACCATCGAGGCGAGCAGCGAAGAGGTGTCCTATCTGGTCCAGATCCTGCCCTATCGGGAACGAGATGGCCGGCGTCTCGGCGCCATTGTCACGCTCACGGATATCTCTGAACTGGTGGCGCTGCGCAGGGCAGCCGAGGCCTCACTCCATGAGTTCTCAAGTCTCACTGATGCACTCGAGCAGGCCGTCTTGAAATGGGATCCAACCATGCAGCACCTGCTCTATGCCAGCCAGAGGATTCAAGCCATCACAGGATGGAGCGCGGCTGAGCTGTGCGACCAGCCCAAGTTACTGGAGGCTGCCATTCATCCAGACGATCGCGTACATGTGAGGCTGGCCCGCGACCTCAACCAACCCCGCTGGTCCGTGCGCTACCGCCTGACCACACGCGATGGACGAAGACTCTGGGTGGCCGAGTCATGCACGGTGGTGAATGACTCCGATGACGGATTCATCGTTGGCACCCTGTTGGATGTCAGCGGGATCGAGGTCCTCGAGAACAAGGCCAGAAACGCCTCTTTCATCTTCGAAACCGTCTTTGAGGCCCAAAGTCTTGGTGTGGCGGTGCTGGATGACCGCCTGCGCATCATCAGAGCCAACGACACGTTCTGCCGCACCGCAGGCCACAACCAGGACTCCATCCTTGGGGCGCATGCCGGTTGGCTCTCACGCCAGGACGATCCCCAGTCGCTGAGTTCCCTGGCCGCGGCCGCCCTGGCAGGGTCAGGCAGCACGGGGGTGCTCTCGGCGCTGCGGCTGAAGCTGGCCGATGGATCCGATCGCACCTTTGATGCCGAGATTCGCACCACCCAGGATCCCGCCGCCGGGACTTTGGTCACGGTGATTGTGCCCGTGAGTCCAGGGGAGCAGGAGCAGGCGATCAGCTCAGCTGACTGCGGAACCTCAACACGCTGATGGCCATCAGCAGCGGCGCCATCACCAGCAGGGCAAGGGCATGGGGCCAGAGGGCCTCAAGGCCCACACCCTTGAGCAGCAGCCCCCGCAGGATGGCGATGAAATGGCGCAGGGGATTGAGTAGCGAGAGGACTTGAAAGAAGACCGGCATGCTCTCGATCGGCGCGATCGCCCCGGAGGTCTGAACCATCGGCAGGGTGATGAAGAAGGCCGTGAGCATCACCTGCTGCTGGGAGCGGCAGACCGTGGCCAGCATGATCCCCACACCGATCCCGACGAACAGATAGAGGCCCGACAGGGTCAGCAGCAGCAGCGGATTCCCCCGGATCGGCAGGCCGAACACCAGCCGGCCGAGCAGCAGGGCCAGCAGCACATCCCCCATCAGCAGCACCACCAGGGGCAGGATCTTGGCCAGCAGGATCTCCCAGGCGGCGGCCGGGGTCATCAGCAGCTGCTCGAGCGTGCCGGTGTCCTTCTCGCGCACCAGCGTCACCGCCGACACCAGGGTGGCGATCAGGGTGAGCACCAGGCCGATCACCCCCGGCACGAAGAACCAGCTGCTGGTGAGACCAGGGTTGTAGAGAAATCTCACCTGGGTGCGCAGGGGCGGTGTGGGCGGCGAAGCCCCCGCTTCCGGGCGAAACCGGCGCAGGATCTGCTGGATGTAGCCGCTGGCAATCCCGGCGCTGTTGGCGTCGACCCCGTCGATGAACACCTGCACCTGGGCGGTGTCGCCGGCCGCCAGCCGCTGGTTGAAGTTGGGCGGGATCACCAGGCCGGCCGTGAGCTCACCCCGCTCCACCTGCCGCGCCAGCTCCCGCTCGCTGCGGGGATAGGAGGAGGCCAGGAAGATCCGGTTGGCGGTGAGGGCCGACACCAGCTCCCGGCTGGCCGAAACCTGGGCGTAATCGACCACCCCCAGCCTGAGGTTGTGCACCTCGGGGTTGAGGGCGAAGCCGTAGATCAGCAGCTGCAGGGTGGGGGGAATGATCAGCAACTTGATCAGCTGCCGGTCGCGCAGAATCTGCTGGACCTCCTTGCGCACCAGAGCCCAGAGGCGGCTGGCCGAGAGCCGCCGCCACCAGTGGCGCAGGACCCTCATGGCCCGCCCTCGCCGCCATCGGTCAGCTGCAGGGAGCCCAGCGAGCGCCACGTGGCCCAATACAGCAGCGCCCCCAGCACCAGAATCATCAGCACATCCAGCCAGACGCCGGCCCAGCCGGTTCCCCTGACGAAGGCATCACGGCTGATCACGATGAAGTAACGCGCCGGGATCAGCGCCGACACCAGCGAGAGCGGCGGCGGGATGTTGCTGAGGGGATAGATGAAGCCCGAGAGCAGCAGCGCCGAGAGAAAGCCCACCAGGGACACCCCCTGCACCGCCGCATTCTGGTTGGCACTGCGCACCCCCAGCAGCAGCCCGAACAGCACCGCCGCCGCCAGATACAGCGTGGTGCCCACCAGCAGGGGCGTCGGATCGCCGGCGAAGCTGAGCCGGAAGATCAGCCCGCCCATCCCCATCACCACAACGGCCTCGCTCCCCCCCACCAGCAGGTAGGCCAGGGCCTTGCCCAGCAGCAGCTCAGGCGCGCTGATGCCCGAGGCATAGACCTGCAGGATCGTGCCCTTGTCCTTCTCCTTCACCATGGCGATGGCGGCCAGCAGGGAGGGAAAGATCCAGAGCACCACCGCATAGACCCCGGGCACGATGTACAGCGACTCCTTGCGGCCGGGGTTGAACCACAGTCGCGTCAGCGCCTGCACCGGCGGCGGGTCGTTGAGCAACTCCTTCTCGGCAAGAAAGAAGGCCGTGGTGCCCTGGATGCTGTTGCGGATCACCCGGGCGTTGTTGGCGTCAGTGCCATCCACCAGCACCTGCACCTCCACCGGCTGGCCGGCCTTGAGGCGGCGGCTGAACTCCGGCGGGATGATCACCGCCGCCTTGGCCAGGCCCCGATCGATCGCGCCAGCCACCGGGTCGCCACTGCCCCGCCAGGGGGCGGGCTGGAACTGGTCGGTGGCGAAGAGGCGGTCGGTGTAGGCGGCGCTGAGGGGGCTGCGGTCGAAGTCCTGCACCACGATCGGGATCACCTTGGTTTCGAGGCGAATGGCAAAACCGAAGATGAGCAGGGTCAGCAGCGGCAGCAGAAAGGCCAGACCAAGCGTGAGCCGGTCGCGGCGGAACTGCAGCAGCTCCTTGCGGCACTGGGCCAGGATTCGCCTCACCTGCGCTCCCCCTCTCGCGTCCGGGCCCGCTGCACGGTGCCGATGAAGGCATCCTCCAGCGATGGGGGCACCTGGCGCAGCCCCTCCAGGCTGAGCTGGGCCTGGCCCAGCAGCAGCCGCAGGCCCTCGATCTCCCGCTCGGGATCATCCAGCACCAGATGGAGCCGGTCACCGAAACGGCTCACCCGCCAGGGTGCCCAGTGGCGGCGCAGCAGCAGCGTGGCGCTCTGCAGCTGATCCGGCGGCAGCAACAGCTCGAGCACCTGGCCCGGCTGGGCGGCCTTGATCGCTCCGGGGCTGCCCTCGATCACGTTCTCGCCGGCCACCATGAAGCAGAGCCGGTTGCACTGCTCCGCCTCCTCCAGGTAGTGGGTGGTCACCAGGATGGCGGTGCCGCGGCGGGCGAAGTCGGTGATCAGGCTCCAGAACTGCCGCCGCGCCAGGGGATCCACCCCGGAGGTGGGCTCATCGAGAAAGAGCACCTCGGGGTCGTGCAGCACCGCCGCGCCGAAGGCCACCCGCTGCTTCCAGCCTCCGGGCAGCTTCGCGGTGAGCAGTTGCTCCTGGCCCTGCAGGCCGCAGCTGGCGATCACCCAGTCGATGCGTGGCTGACGCAGGGGACCGGGAATGCCGTAGACCCCGGCGTAGAACTCCAGGTTCTCGCGGATGGAGAGGTCGTCGTAGAGGGTGAACTTCTGGCTCATGTAGCCGATCCGCCGCAGCAGATCCGGCCCACGCAGCCGCTCCGACTCCCCCGCCAGCGTGATCTGGCCGGAGCTGGGGGCCAGCAGGCCACAGAGCATCTTGATCGTGGTGGTCTTGCCGGCGCCGTTGGCCCCCAGCAGACCGAAGATCTCGCCGTAGCGGATCTCCAGCGTCAGCTGGCGCACGGCCTCGAAGGCCCCGAAGCGGCGGCTGAGCTGGCGGGCATCGATGGCGAGGTCGGAGCGCTGGCGGCGCACGGCCCGGGCCTGGGGGAAGGGCAGCAGCGGCAGCTCCCCGGCCTGGCGGCGCTGGCGGATCACCACAACGTTCTCGAGGGTGGGGCTGCTGTGGCGCAGCTCCAGCAGCGGCAGCCCCTGCCGGCGGAACAGCTCCCGCACCTGGGCTTCCCCCGCTGCCGCATCGTTGACGATCACATCGAGCCGGTCGCCGAAGGTCTGCACATCGACGATCGCGCCACCGCGCAGCAGCGGTTCAGCCGCCGCCGGGGCGGCGCCCTGCAGCTCCAGCCGGCTGAGGCCCAGCTCCCGCTTCAGTTCGGCCGGGCTGCCCAGGCACTCGAGGCGCCCCTGCTGCACCAGGGCGATGCGGTGGCAGCGCTCGGCCTCCACCAGATCGGGCGTGGCGACCACGATCGTGACCCCCTCCTCCGCCAGGGTGGTGAGCACGTCCCAGAAGTCGCGGCGCGACACCGGATCCACGCCGGTGGTGGGTTCATCGAGCAGCAGCAACCGGGGTCTGTCGATCAGGGCGCAGCAGAGGGCCAGCTTCTGCTTCATGCCGCCGGAAAGCTGGCTGGCCAGCCGATCGGCGAAGGGCTCCAGGCCCAGGCGCCGGAGCAGGGGACCGCGCCGCTCCCGCCAGTGCTCGGGGGACACCAGGCGCAGGCCGGCCACATAGCGCAGGTTCTCCTCGACGCTGAGGTCGGGGTACTGGGAAAACTGCTGCGTGAGGTAGCCGACCCGCTCGCGGGCCTCACGGGGAGGCTGGCCCAGCACCCGCACCTGGCCGCCACTGGGCTCACTCACCCCGGCGAGGATGTGGAAGGTGGTGGTCTTGCCGGCACCGTCGGGACCGATCAGACCGAAGATTTCCCCCGCCCGGACGCTGAACTCCAGACCGGCCACGGCCGGGCGGCTGCCATAGCGCTTGTGCAGCCCCTCCACGCTCACCACAACGGCGGCGTCGGGATCAGGGGGTGAGGATCTCGGCATCGGCGGGCATGCCCGGTTTGGCGTCACCGGCCGGATTGTCGATGGCCAGCTTGAGGCCGAACACCTGGCGCACCCGGTCGCGCTGGAAGTAGATGGTCTCGGGG
>NZ_JAGQBY010000033.1:0-24557 GCF_024345875.1 Synechococcus sp. EJ6-Ellesmere | reverse complement strand
GAGCGTGGCCTTCCCGGCCGCGGGGGCCTGCAAATCCTCCGGCAGCAGCAGCCACAACTGTTCTTGCAGAAACAACCCATCGGCAACCGGCACCAGACCCTGCTCCTGCCACCAGCTCCTGGGGGCCAAGGCCGGACAGAGCGGCACCGCTACGGGCCGCTGCTGCAGCTGCTCTAGCCAGGCCTGCGGGTCCTGCCAGACCCGCGAGGCGCGCTCCAGGTTGCAGAAGCAGGGCTCCAGCTCCCCATGCAGCAGCGGCATGATCTGGGCAGCGGGCAGCAACACCTGCTCCTCCCACACGTCAGCCCAGCGCTGATGGGCCACCAGCGGCGGCGGCAAGGTCCCCAGCGGCAGCCCCTGCACTCCAGGCCAGTGCGGCAGTTCCCCGCCTGCCAGTTCCTGGTTGTGGCAGAGGGAGGAGACCAGCGCTCCATCGATCACTCCCTGGGCCACCAGAGTTGCCCAGTCGCCAGCGGGGTGGAAGCAGGGCGGAACTTGCAACACCCCGGGCAGCCCAGCAAGCAGTGACTGGTGCAGAGCATCGGTGCCCAGCCGCAGCCGGCCGTCTTCTAGGCGATGGGCCCTGCTGGCCAGGCGCAAGAAGCGCAGGCTGCTGCTTCCCCCCCAGCGGCACACCTGGCGGGGGCCACGCGCAGGTTGGAGGCGGAACTGCTCAGCCAGCTCCCAGTAGCTGCGGCTCACCGTGGTCTGGTGCATCGATAGGGAGCGAGCGGCGCGCATCTGACTGCCGCTGACTTCCATCAGATCCAGCACGTGCAGGTTCAGCAGCATCTCGGGTGGTCTGTAGGACTTGCGCCGCCGCCGCGCAGGCGGCACAACGGCAGCAGAACGCTGGATTGGCACGGCAGCGCGGCAGCAGAACGGGGCAATCAGCCTTGCCCTTTTCCAGCTCCCGTCCACCCTCCTCCCCGCGAAGAACCCAGCCGGCTCAAACCCCCTGCCAGCACTGAGCCGGCTGCTCCAGTTGGTTGGCGGCTGTTGCCGCGGGCTGCAAGGGCCAGCAACCTGCAGCAATGGAGCCCCTGCGCTGTCACCTACTAATCGGTCCGCCGGCCAGTGGCAAGAGCACCACTGCGGCGGCCCTCGCCCCTTTGCTTGCAGGGCCTGAGGGGCAGCCGGCGGTGGTGCTCGCGACCGATGCGATCCGCGCTGAGGTGTTCGGTGATTCGGCCGTTCAGGGGCCCTGGCCGTCGATCCAGCAGCGTCTGCATGAGCGGTTGATCGGTGCGGTGGCAGCCGGCATGCCGGTGATCGTGGATGCCACCCATGCCCAGCGGCCCTGGCGGCTGGCGATCACCCAGCAGCTGGCCTTACCCAGACCAGTGGAGTGGATCGGCTGGTGGCACTTCACACCGGTGAGCACCTGCTTGCGCTGGAACGAGAAACGGGAGCGCCCCGTTCCCGTCCCGGTGATTCGCCGCATGGCCGCTGCCTTGGCGGATGAGGCCTTTGGTCCGGGGCGGGCGGAAGGCTTTGCCTCGGTGGTGGCGGTGCAGCCCACCCAGCAGCGCGACCTCACTACTTATTTACGTAGCGAACTCTCCCGTCTTACCCGCCGCATCAGCGCGGCCTGCAATCGCCAGCACCAGCTGCTGCTCCACGGCCACTCGCGCCTGCTTGATCTAGAGCGGCTGCTCTACCTGCTGCAGCTACTCGCGGCGCATCCCGATCTGGCGACAACTGATCAGGGCAGCCGCGAGGCCTTAGAAACGCTCGTTTCACCGCTGCCCAGCGGTGAGCTGCCCCAGCGGGCGGCCGCCCTGCTGCGCACGCTCCATGGGGTCTGCTACGGCGACGCCGAGGCTGTACGCCGCGATCTGAGCTGGCTTGAGGGCCAGGGCTTCTTCTCCGCCACCCCCGTGACGACGGGGATTCAGCCCCTGCCCCTGCTGGCTGCCACCTTTGAGGAGCAGGCCCCCCGCAGTGGCGGCGTCCATGGCGGCCAGCCGCCAATGGCTGATGCGGCGGTGTTCGCGCGGGTGATGACGCTGCTGCGCCATCTGCTGCAGACGCCCTTTGATCGGCCGGCGGAAGGGCCGGGGGCACTGGCGATGCAGCGACACCTGCTGGAACGTCTTGCTGAGATCCCCGGCGGTCATGGCCCCGGTGAGCTGGCAACGCTGCGCAAGGACATCGAGAAGACCCTCACCCCCTATGGCTTTCGGCTGCACCACGACAACCCACGCCATGGCTACTGCCTTGGCACCGCCCTGCTCTCAGCGCCGCGGCTGGTGGAGATCCACGGGGTGGTGCAGCACGTGGCCCAGCGGCTGGGAGATCCGACAGCGCTGGATCTGCTGCGTGAGCTGGAGGAACGTCTCAGCTGGGGCGGCATCGAGGTGACGGCCGCGCCACCGTTGCGCACCTATCTCGATGGCGCCCATCCCGGTGCGGAAAGCCAGCAGCGGGGCAGCCTGGCCGAACCAAGGGAAGCTGAGCGGATCGAGACGGCGATCCTCGAGCACCGGCGCGTACGCCTACTGCGCCAGAGCACCTTTGGCGGCGGCGACAACCGCGGCGAGGAGATCCGCGCCTGGCCCCTGCAGCTGGTCTTCTCCGCGGGGCTCTGGCACCTGGCCTGGGAGGACGACGCCATCGGCCGGCCCCATGGGTTGCTGCAGAGCGAACGGCTGGAGCAGCTGGTGTTCCTGCAGGCCGAACCGCGGGGTCGCCGCAACGAATCCGACCACAGCACCGCGCTCGCCAGGCTGCAGCGGCTGCTTCATCACTGCGGTGGCATCGAGCTGGGCGATGACCTCACAGCCCAGCAGGGTCTCTGCCAGCCCAGCAGCGAGCAGCGCCGCCGCCAGCTGCAGACCCTGCGCCTGTCCTGCAAGAGCGAGGCCTACGCCGCCATTCGCCAGGGACAGCTTCCCTTCTCCCTCGACCAGATCCGGCTGGAACGGCCGGCCAAGCAAGCGGAGTCCAGGTCTGCGGCCCAGCGCACCACGACCGACTGGGTGCATCCAGAGCTGGCCCAGGTGCTGACGCCCAACCCGAGCGGGGACAGCCATCCCCATCCAGTGGAGATCGACCTGCCGCCCTGGATCCTGGCCCGCGGCAGCGCCCTGCGCCGCTGGCTCTTCTCCCATGGCAGCGCCATCCGCATCGAGGCACCGGAAGCGCTGCGGCAGGAGCAGCAGGGCCAGGCGCTGGAGATGCTGGCCTTGGCTCAGCGACGCCCAGGCAGCTGAGCTTGAACGTGGGATTGGGCTTAACGTTGAGGTGTGGCTCCGTGTTGTCAGCGCAGGCCACCTGCCGCCATGACCCCTGCCGATTACGCCACTGAACAGCCCGAGGCTCCCTTCTCCGTGCGCCGCAGGCAGCGCGGGGGACGACGCATCGTGCAGGTGAGCAGCTCGCTCAGCGCTATGGATGCTCTGCGGGCACGGATCCGTTCCCAGAGCAAAGCGGTGGCAGAGCACATCGCCAGCGATGCGGAGGCCAGTGCCTTCATTGCCGACTGGGCCACGCCTGAACCCCTCGACCGCTGAAGACAGGCGTGGACTTGAGGGCTGGGCAGATCATCACCGTTGATTGGCGCAAAGATCCAAACGACCCTGGGCTGGACCCTCAGCCTCCCGAGCCCAACAAGCTCCGGCCAGCTGTCGTCGTGCAGGACTGCGAGCTGTTTGACCCTGCCTATCCAACAGTGCTGGTGGTGCCGATGACTGGCGACCCCTCGCTGGCTATAGCCGATCTGACTGTCGTGCTCCAACCCAACAGCACCAACGGCTGCAGGAAGGTGAGCTATCTGCTGCCACAGAACCTGACCTGTGTGGCCAAGACTCGCATCACAGATGCCACCAAATGCTGCGTGACTACCACCGAGCTGCAGCAACTCCGCCAGCTGGTTGTGTTGGTGATCGGGGGTTTCTCTTGAAGAGCGGCAAGGAGCTCAACCGAGGAGCAGCTCACTCCTCTTCTGTGCTGCCTAGGGGGACGAGCTTGATCTGCTTGCGGCCGAGCTTGATCTCGAACTCATCGCCCGGCTTGAGGTCGAGCACCGCGGTGTAGGCCTTGCCGATCATGAGATTGCCGTTGAACTGGATCCTGGTGGTGTAGCTCAGCTTGCGGCCACCCTTGCCTGTGCTCCTACCGGCGTTGTCGGTGCCGAGATTTACACCCTTGGCATTCAGCAGGGCCTCATAGAAGGCGGTGAAGTTGAGGCGCTCGCTGCCATCTTTTTTGGTGCTCACATAGCCGCATTCGCGCACGAGCTCTGACTTGGAGACATCGCCCAGTTCCTTGACCTTGGCGAGCGGTTCAGGACCGGTAAACATGATGCGGGAGTTGGGTGGATCGACAGCCTCTTATTGCCAGGCCAGCCGGCATTGTCAACTGCCGTAGTTGCGATCCATGTCCGTGGGTAGCTGCCCCGGTGTCAGCCATTCCGCCAGCTTGGTGTAGCGCCTGCGGCCCAAATGGTTTTTAACGGCCATCGCCAGGGCCTTCTTCTGGCCCACCAGCACCACCAGCTGCTTGCCGCGGGTGAGGCCCGTGTACACCAGATTGCGCTGCAGCATGGCGTAGTGCTGAGTCAGCAGTGGGATCACCACCGCGGGATATTCGCTGCCCTGACTCTTGTGGATTGTGCAGGCGTAGGCCGGCACCAGGTGATCGAGCTCCCCCCAGCCGTAGACCACCACCCGGCTCCCGGCCGCAGCGGCATTGCCGCCTGCCTCGCTGCTGAGGAACAACACACTCAGCTCGCTGTTGTCAGCGTCGATGGCATCGATGGTGCCGAAATCACCGTTGAACACCTCCTTCTCGTAGTCGTTGGCGATCTGCATCACCTTGTCGCCCGGTGCGAAACGCCAGCCAAAGCGCTCCACCTGCTCCGCCGGATCGGGGTTCAGCAACTTCTGCAGCTCGATGTTGAGTGAGCGGGAGCCGCAGCCGCCCCGGGCCATCGGGCAGAGCACCTGCACCTGGGCAATTGGATCGAGGCCAAAGCGGGCCGGGATGCGCTCGCCCACCACCTTGAGGATCAGGGCTACCGCCTGCTCGGGCGTCTCGGCCGGCAGGAAGTAGAAGTCGCTGCTCTGGCCCTCGGGTGGGGAGCGCAGATCGGGGATGGTGCCGGCGTTGATGGCGTGGGCGGTGGTGATGATGCGGCTGCTAGCCGCTTGGCGGAATACTTCCGTGAGCCGGGCCACCGCCAGGGCGCTGCTGTTGATCAGATCCGCGAGCACCTGGCCGGGACCCACCGAGGGCAGCTGGTCCACATCGCCCACCAGCAACAGGCCTGCCTCTAGCGGGATGGCCGCCAGCAGCGAGGCCATGAGCGGTACATCCACCATCGAGGTTTCGTCCACCACCAGCAGGTCGCACTCCAGTGGCAGCTCGGCGCCACGACGGAAGCCATAGCTGGCTGGATCGAACTCCAGCAGCCGGTGGATCGTTTTGGCCTCCAGACCGGTGGCCTCGGCCATGCGTTTGGCTGCCCGGCCCGTGGGTGCACACAGCTGGATGCGCAACTTCTTGGCGGCCAGGATCTGCAGGATGGCGTTGATCAAGGTGGTCTTACCCACCCCCGGCCCACCGGTGATCACCAGCACCTTGCTGGCTAGAGCCTGCTCCACCGCTGCTTTCTGGCTAGCGGCTAGCTCTAGGCCCAGGCGCTGCTCTACCCAGGTGATCGCCTTGCTGGCATCGATGGCGCCCCAGGTTGGTGCTCCTTGCGCCAGCTCCTGCAGCGATTCGGCGATGCGCCGCTCATCGCGGTGCAGGTGGGCCAGGAAGATCGCCGGCTCAGACGCCAGGGCATCGGCCACGACGGAGCACTCGCTGAGCTCCAGGTCCAGGGCCGTCTGGATCAGGGCAGCTTCTAGGGGCACCCGCACGCTGGCGCCGTTGCCGTCGCCTTGCTTCCCCGCGGGCTGCTCCACCGCGAGTAGCTCGCCGGCCAGCTTGAGCAGCTCCGCGGTAGGCAGGCCGCAGTGCCCTTCCCCGCTGGCCTCAAGCAGGGCGTAGTTGATGCCAGCTCGCAGGCGGATCATCGCGGCCGGTTCGATGCCCAGCCGGGCGGCGATGGCATCAGCGGTGCGGAAGCCGATGCCGCGGATGTCGCGCGCCAGGCGATAGGGGTTCTCCGCCATCACCTGCACGGCGTCATTGCCGTACGTCTTGAAAATCCGCACGGCACGGGCGGTGCCGACGCCATGGCTATGGAGGAACACCATGATTTCGCGCACCACCTTCTGATCGGCCCAGGCCTGGGCGATACGGCTGGCGCGAACCTTGCCGATGCCCGGCACCTCCCGCAGCCGCTCGGGCTCTTGCTCGATCACCTCGAACACCTCCGCCCCAAAGACGCCCACCAGCTTGCTGGCGTAGATCGGGCCGATGCCGCGGATCATCCCCGAGCCCAGGTACTTCTCGATGCCCTCAGCGGTGGTGGGCGCTGAGGCCTTGAGGAAGGAGGCCTTGAACTGCTGGCCATGCTCCCTGCTGTTCACCCAGACGCCACTGACGGTGACCCATTCGCCGGCGCTGATCTCGGCGGCGTGGCCCACCACCGTCACCAGATCACGATGGCCGCGGGCCTTGATGCGCAGCACGCAGAAGCCGCTCTCGGCGCTATGGAAGGTGACCCGCTCGATCGAGCCGGCCAGCACTTCAGTGGGCTGGGCTGTGGTCTGCGGCATCCCGGAGGACTGGCCAGCGACCGGCTTGTTCATGTCTACACGGGGCGCCTTGGGGGCATGGTCCCTGTCTGCAATGCCACCTCAGGCGTCCAGCCCCAAGGCGTTGCAGGTCATACGCAGAGGAGGATTTTGCAAGCCCACATCAATGCAGAGCTGAGTTGAGGTTGACAACGCACTTACAGGAAATCAGGCTAGATGATGGTGCCATGGTCAATGGTTGTGTTCTTCTCGATCACCACAATGCCACTGCGGATCGTGAACCCCAGCGCCGTGCGATCGGCCTCCTGCACACGATCCTTGTTGATCACCTGAACGTTGCAGCCGATTCTTACGTTCTTGTCCAAGATCGCGTTGGAAACCGTGGACCCTTTACCGATCCCCAGCGGTACGCCTCCATGGGCACGCACGACAGCACGCTCGCGTTCCGACTCAAAACTGTCGGCGCCCATCACCAGAGTGTCCTTCAGCACGACCCCCTCCTCGACTCGTAATCGCAACCCAAGGACGCAGTGATCGACCACACAACGGTCGAGTCGACATCCTTCACTCAGGATCGAACGTCGAATCTGGGCGTCGTGGATCTGGCTGGGCGGCAGGTAGCGGGCGCGTGAGTAGATAGGCGCTTTCTTATCATCAAAGCTGAAGGCGGGCTGCTCATCGGCTAGGGCAAGGTTCGCGTCATAGAACGCCTTGATCGTGCCGATGTCTTCCCAGTAGCCATCAAACAGGTAGCTCTGCAAGCGCAGGCCGGTGCTCAAGGCAGCTGGAATGATGTCCTTGCCGAAATCGGTGGCATCAGGGTGGCTGTTGAGCAGCTGAAACAGCGTTTCCCGTTCAAACACATAAATACCCATCGAAGCCAGAAACGGCCGCCGCAGGGCTTCGTCTGGGTCCAGTCCCAAGGCGCCGGTGTTGACGCGCATGGCCTCGAGAGCCTCCCCACTGGGTTTTTCCCGGAACTCCCGGATCTGCCCATCGGCATCGGTGCGCATCAGCCCGAAGCCTTCCGCCGTTGCCGCATCCACCGGCAGTGCCGCCACCGTCAGGGCCGCACCGCTCACGCGGTGGGCCTCGATGAAGGCCTGGTAATCCATGCGGTAGAGCTGATCACCGGAAAGGATCAGCAACTGATCCACATCCCACGCCTCGATCAACTCGCGGTACTGGCGCACAGCATCCGCCGTGCCCTGAAACCAGCTTGGACTGTCGGGGGTCTGCTGGGCCGCCAGCACCTCGACAAAGCCGCCGTTGAAGGCTGAGGAGAGGTTGTAGGTGAGGCTGATGTGGCGGTTGAGCGATTGGCTATTGAATTGCGTGAGCGCGTAGATCTTGCCGATCCCGGAATTGATGCAATTGCTGATCGGGATGTCGATCAGGCGGTAATTGCCGCCAAGAGGAACTGCAGGCTTGGCACGGGTGAAAGTCAAGGGCTGCAGGCGTGTGCCGGCGCCGCCGCCAAGGATGATGGCCAGTACACGCTTCATGGGTAGATTTCTCGCTGCATTTGGATGTAGTTCTGACCGGGAACGCGGTACTGTCTTGATAGGCAATCGTGAAGGAACCCGAGTTGATTCCTACAGATGCTGAGCTGAACCTGCTCTAGTGTTTTCTATTCACGAATTAGGATGCCCATGGGCTTGCAGTACATCGTGTAACTGGCCTCCAGTTCACCGATACCGATCAAGTTGGTGCATGCAGCCTCGCTCATCAGAACAACTTCGCTAAGTGCATCGAGGTTCCAATGGAGGGCTGCCAGTGGTTTATGAGAGACCGGGATTAGCCCGGATCACAGATCAGTCGTCGTAGACGCGGCAGTTGATGTCGGAGGGGTTGAGGTCACAGAACACCTCGAAGGGAGAGGGGGCCTCGGCCTCCTCGGGGTGGCGCTGCTGGAACTCCTCCAATTCCTTCATGTGCTGCTCGATCTTGCTGGCGGTCGCTTTCTCGCCTTTGTCCTGGGCCTCGGTGAGGGCGGAACGATAGGTCTGGAGCTGCTCTCCGATGGTGGCCATGGCACAAAGCCCCAGGAGGGCCTCAATGGGTGCGGTGAATGTAACCCTGCCGGATCATTGGATGGGACCTCTAAACGTGCGATCGTTCGGCAACCGCAAGCCAGATTCCGTAATTCAGGTATTTCTGCTCATCCTGCTGGGCGCATCGTTGCGATGTCCGTGGATCGGGCAGGGTGGTGCGGCCTTTCAGGATGGATTCCATGGCCGATGCTCCCTATCTCGTTGCCCTGGCATTGGTGGAGTTTGCGGGCAAGCGTGCTCTGCCGCTCACCGGTAAATCCCAGTCAGCGGAAGCTGCAGATGCCGTCGATCCCGGCAATGACGGGCGCACCCTGGCGCTGGAACTACTGCTGCGCCTTTGGCAGCGCAGTGAGGAGGGCCCTCTGCAACGGGCCGCTGGGGAAGCCAGCCTGCTGCTGCTGGAACTGCCGATGGAGCTGATGAGCGAACAGTTACCGCTGCTCAAGGCGAACTGGATCGCCGGCGGTGAGACGGCATCGTTCCTCAACAGCTTGGAGGGGCTGGCGATCAGGGCCTGGCGGATCAAGATCGCGAAATATGAGCCGGTCAGCTTCATCGCCTGGCCTTGATCGCCCGTTGGCCAAATTGCCCCCATTTGGGGACAATCGCTAATCAGGTTCGAATCGTCACCGTTGTGCGTTAGCCAAAGCAGCTATATAAACATGAACGCCCAACCCACGAAGATGGATACCTGCCTCTATCACAACACCAGCAATCAAATGGTGATCCTGCGTTGTATCGGTCCGGAGGCATTCTTTCAGGAGAAGGTGATCTTCCCGTTTGAGGAATGGCTGTTTAGCTGTCCACCTCAGAGCCGCGTCGACATCTGGTCCCATGGCCTCACGGGCGTCGAGCAACTCGATTCCATCAATGCGGATGACCTACTGCTTCCAGCCGAACTTGCTGTCCCCGTTGGGGGCTGACTCAGGAGAAGCGCGCTCAGACCTTGCCCGAGACGAGCACCACGGCCAGCAACAAGGCCACCAACACAAGCTCACTCAGCATTGTTTCCATCGGCCTGACCTTATCCCTGCTCAGGCCACACTCTCTGCCAGCAGCCCTGGCGACGGCGCCCCCCAAGCGGGGGCAAAGCCTCCCCGTATGGGGACTGGGCCTGCGGCACCTTGATCCAGCAGGCTGAGCAGCGAACCAGTCCAGGCTGGACCTCCTTGCCCACCCTGTTGCCATGGCCACCTACAAAGTCACGCTCGTCAACGCCAACGAGGGACTGAACAGCACCATCGATTGCGCCGATGACCAGTCGATCTTTGATGCGGCAGCGGATCAGGACATTGATTTGCCGGTGTCCTGCCGCGCTGGCTCCTGTTCGTCTTGCGCCGGCAAGTTGATCAGTGGAACCGTGAACCAAGAGGATCAGGCCTTCCTCGATGAGGACCAGATGGCGGCCGGGTTCGTGCTCACCTGCGTGGCCTTCCCCACCTCGGATTGCACCATCGAAACCCATGCCGAGGAAGCGCTCTACTGAGGCGCCGACCAACCAGCAGCAGCCCAGGCGTGAAAGCCTGCGGGTCTCAGCAGCTGGCTGCCTTCAGCCTCCCATTGCCGCGTGCGCTGCAATTGGCTGAACACATCCCAACCAGCGCTCACCCGCGGATCATCCGCCATCGCACCGGCTGGGCAGGGCTGGTTGCCGTCGGACATGGCTGACTCCAGAGCGGAGACAATCACGATGACGCCAGATGGAACTGGAGCGATCCCCCCGGATGGGGACGATTGCTCTGTCCCAGCCTCAACCCCGGCGTTGGAGCTTCTGGCGCATGGGTTGGGCTGGCAGCGGGACCTGGTGCCGACCATGGCCGCGAGCTGATGATCTTGATCTTCGCGTCATGGGTGCAACAGCGAAATGGAGGTCAATCCGGCGTCGGCGCCGCCTCCGGCAGCAGTCCCGCGCTCTGCAGATCCCGCCAAAACTGGCCGGGGATCTCGGCTGACATCAGATCCGCGTTCTGCATCACCTCTGCCGCCGTCCGCGGGCCCGGGATCACCTCAGCCACCACCGGATGGGCCGCGCCAACGGCGAGATCTTGCGGCCGCGGTGGCGGCAGCCTGCACGGCATGCTGCCCAGAAAGGCATTCTGCAGTTCCAGTCCCATGGCAGCGTGCTGGCGGTTCGCCATCCCAAAATGTTGGCAGCAGCTGGTGACGCCATGGGACTTGCCAATGAGGCCTGCCTTCCCTGCCTGGAGGGGGCACCCACCCTCACGGAGCAGGAAATCTCCAAGCTGCTTGAGGAGCTACCGGGCTGGGAGGTTGTGGATCACCACCACTTGAGAAAGGCCTGGTGTTTCACCGATTTCCGTTCGGCGCTCGACTGGGTCAACCGGGCCGGCGCCATCTGCGAGAGCCAGGGACATCACGCCGAGTTCGGCCTCGGCTGGGGCCACGCCGAAGCGTTGATCTATACCCACAAAGTGGATGGACTCACCCGCTCCGACGCGGTGCTGGCTGCCCGCTTTGAGGCCATGGATGCGAAAAATCCTTATGGGGCCTTCGTCACCGACCGCTAGCGGTCGGCACCGATGATCCAGGACTGCTCCTTGGGAAACTGGCTGAACCGGGCGGAGCTTCTGGCCATGCCGCTCCGCAATATCGGCCACGCCTACTCCTGCTGGATCGTTGAAGCTGTAGGTCAACCGCTACCCGATCCGGATCAGCAGGCCGGCAGCGATGGCGACGACACCTGGTTTCACGAACGGGTGCGCCACACCCCTTGATCTCTGGGATGTGGTCTGTGGGGCAGCAGAAAAGGTGTTTTTCCATTGCCGGATCCACGCCGAGCGCTGCCGCGGGGCCAGCCTTGCACACGCCCTGAGCTCTGCCGATGGCTGCGGTGACCATGCCCTTCCCGATCGACCTTGCTGCTTTTCAGCCCCTCAGCCTCGATCCAGACCAGCCCGTCCTCAGCCCAGATCAAAAGACGATCCTGCGGGCCAACATTGAGCTCTGCCGAGACGCAATCATTTTCTTCACGGCCACAGGTGCGGCCCGAGGAGTTGGCGGTCATAGCGGCGGTCCCTATGACACGGTGCCGGAAGTCATGATCCTCGATGCCTTTTTTCGTGGCGCACCGGATCGTTTCCTGCCGGTGTTCTTCGATGAGGCCGGCCACCGCGTGGCAACCCAGTATTTGATCAGCGTGCTGCGGGGGCAGCTGCCGGCCGAGGCGTTGCTGCAGTATCGCGCCGCCCATTCAAAGCTGCCCGGTCATCCGGAACTCGGCCTTACCCCTGGCGTGCAGTTCAGTTCCGGCCGCCTCGGTCACCTCTGGCCGTTTGTGAACGGCGTGGCTCTGGCCCATCCCGGCAGAACCGTGTTTTGCCTCGGCTCCGACGGCGCACAGCAGGAGGGTGATGACGCCGAGGCGGCTCGCTTTGCCGTGGCCCATGGCCTCAATGTGAAGCTCGTGATCGATGACAACGACGTCACCATTGCCGGCCATCCCTCCCAGTACCAGCCCGGTTACGACCTGGAGCGCACCCTCGGCGGCCATGGCCTGGCCACCCTTAGCGGCGACGGTGAGGATCTCGATGATCTGTACTCTCGCCTCCACCGCGCCGTGGCCAGCGAAGGCCCGGTGGCAGTGATCAACAAGCGGCCGATGGCGGTGGGCATCGACGGGCTGGAGGGCTCCACCCACGGCCACGACGTGATCCCGGTGGACCTGGCGATCGCCTACCTAGAGAAGCGCGGTCAGGATGCGGCTGCCACCTATCTCAAGGGCATCAGCAAGCCCGTCAATTCCGCCACTTTCCTGGGCTCAGGCCAGCGGCTGGAGGCGAACCGCAATGTGTTCGGCGATGCGGTGGTGGAGCTCCTTGCGGCCATGCCGCTGCCGGTTCGCAAGGACAAGGTGTTGGTGGTGGACAGCGATCTTGAGGGCTCGTGCGGCCTGGCCCAGATCCGCAAGGCCTACCCCGAAATCTTCGTGAGTGGCGGCATCATGGAGCGGGCCAACTTCTCGGCGGCGGCAGGGTTCGGCATGGAGGCGGGCCGCCAGGGCATCTTCGCCACCTTCAGCGCCTTTCTGGAGATGCTCATTTCCGAGATCACCATGGCCAGGTTGAACGGTGCCAATGTGCTGGCCCACTTCTCCCATGCCGGTATCGACGACATGGCAGACAACACCTGTCATTTCGGCCTCAACAATCTATTCGCCGACAACGGTCTAGAAGAAGATCAAACCACCCGGGTGTACTTCCCAGCCGATGCGGCCCAGATGCGGGCCTGCGTGCAGGCTGTGTTCAGCGATCCCGGGCTGCGCTTCATCTTCTCCACCCGCTCCAAGGTGCCGAACCTGCTTGATTCCGCTGGCAACGACCTGCATGGCGAGGGCTACCGCTTCGAGAGCGGCAAAGACGAAGTGGTGCGTGATGGCACTGCCGGCTATGTGGTGAGCTACGGCGAAAGCCTTTACCGCGCCCTTGATGCGGTGGAACGGTTGCAATCCGAGGGGATCGACGTGGGTCTGATCAACAAGGCGACCCTCAATGTGGTGGATGAAGCCATGATCGCCAAAGTGGGACGCTCACCGTTCGTTCTGGTGGTGGAGTCGTTCAACCGGCGTACGGGACTGGGCAGCCGCTACGGCTCCTGGCTGCTGGAACGTGGATATACCCCCCGGTATGGCTATCTGGGCACCCACAAGGAAGGCTGTGGTGGGCTATGGGAGCAATTTCCCCACCAGGGCCTTGATCCCGACGGGATCATTAGCCATGTGAAGGGAATGCTTCCCTGAGTGACTCAGCGGCCGAACTTCCACCTGAGTTGTTGATAGCGACTGCTGGGGTTCCTTGCATTGCTGTGGCAGATAGTGATGCAGGCTCCTGCTGGCTGCCAGAGGCGCGTAAGGCCAGGGCCTTTACTCTTTACGGATCTCTGGCTTGCCTAGCGTGTGTCGCAGTTGCCGTCCAAAGCACCGTTCACGAGCTCAGCACCAGCAGCCCCGGCCCCCAAGGGAAGTCCCACGAGTTATACACAGTCAGCCTGCCCCATTTTGGACAATCGACATAGCGTTGCACTTGGTGACCGTTAGGGCTCAAAAGATTCGACATTATGAATCTCACTGCACACGCTAGGACCATAGGAGTCCATAGTTACCGCAACGATTGTGACCGGATGGTGATCCTGCGCTGTATCGCTCCGATCACCTTCTTTCAGGAAAAGGTGGTTTCCTGCTGGAAGATTAGCTGTTTGATTGTCCACCAAAGAGCCGGGTTGACATCTGGAGTCATGGTCTCACCGGGGTGGAATTTCTCGATTCAATCTCCGCCGATGACCTGCCCATAGCCGATGAGCTTGTTGCTACCGCTGGAAGGCGACTAGCCCAGAAGAATCTCAACGTACCAAACTGCGACCTACAGAGAGGAGGGTCCGTGTCGACATTAACCCGGATGCTTATTCCAAGCTGAAAGCAGGAGTTTGGCCAGCCTCCTGTGGTGTTGACCTCTCTGCTGCGTCCCGATCTCGGCTCGGCAGATCGCAGGTGGCCATGGGATCCCCTTCTCAGAGTGATACCAGTTACGAACGTCAGCCTTGATCGGGCTCAGTTGTATTCGCCTGGAATGTCCTGCTTGGTCACCGTGACCCGGCCCACCTTCTGGCCCGACAGGCGCAGCAGCTCATCGCCTGAGAATTCGTAGCCAAGCGTTCCGGCGAGCTGGGCTACGTCGTCGGCCGTGGCAGCAACCTGCACGGCCTGACGTAGGCCAGGGTCATCCTGCATACGGCCCAGAAAGGCCTTCAGCTGATCGAGGGACATGGCTGGTAATCGTGGCTGTCGGTGCGCAGGACCGACAGCTCCTGGTCGACTTGAGCCAGGCGTTCCATGACTAGGAGAAGATCAACAGAAGTGAGTTCGCCGTCGCTACTCCACTTCAGGCAGGTGCGGCCCAGACACGTATCGAAGTCCATCGTGGCGGACCTCCGGTTTGCTGTTTTGTCCAGTCTGCCCCCAGCGGCGTATCTGCGATGCCCCCAAACAGGGGCAATCACCGCCTTGCGTTGATGTTCAGAACCAAGCGAGCTGAGCCTCTTCTCGGCTGTTCACCCGTGCCTCGGGGGTGCTGCGCTGAAACTCCATGCGAATCGAGCGTTCCTGCTCGCCATCGGCGGCGACAGCGCGGATCGGATACACCTGCTGGCCATCGCGGAAGAGCACCTGCACCCGGAAGGTGCCATCACTGCCCAGCGGCACCGGCGCATCACCGATGAACAGGCTGGCGCTGGGCTCGGTAGCGCCGTAGACGATCAACTCCGCATCGGCGACCAGCCAGAAGGAGCGCTGCCGCAGCACACCACTGCCCGATTCGTTACGGCCGCTGGCCCACAGGCCCACACCGGAGGCATGCAGCAGGCCGGCGTGATCCCCCGTGAAAGCGTGCTCATGCAGCATCTCCGAGCCGACACGGCGGCGGCTGGCGCTTGCGGCTGTCGCCAGTTGATAGAGGCGCTCATGCTCCACACCGGCGCCGCCGCCACCCAACGGTTGGCTGACCGGTCCGATTGGACCGTCCAACGAGAAGGGCACAAAGGCATCCGCCACCACCGGGCTGGGCCCCTCGGCCGGCACCCGCGCCACCGATGACACCGCCAGCTTCAGCCAGCCAGCGGCGCCGAGTCGGTAGCCGAGCTCCACGCGGTAATCGCGATCGCTCAGTGGTACCGGCAGATACCACTCCGTGGCGTTCGCCGGAACCACTAGCTCCTGCAGAGCATGGGGATGGGAGGCCCCGTGCTGCAGACCCGTGACATCGGCCACCCGCAGGCAGAGCTGCTGGCCGCCAGCGGCGACGGCACGGGCACGATCAGCGGCGCTGATGCTCCAGAACACGTAGGCCCACTGGGGATCGCGAGGCAGGAACGTCACCTGGGTAGTGATCGGAGCCTGCGGCGTTGCGGTGGCAGCTGGGCTGCTGGGAGCAGCGGGAAGGGTTTCTACCTGGGCCAGCACGTCCAGTAGCTCTGTCTTGGCCAGATTGGTGTAGCTGCGCACCCCGAGGCGATTGGCCAGCTCGCGCAGCTGGGCCAGGGTTTGATCCAGAAAGGATGGACTGGTGCGCGGAGCGGAGGCCATAGATCGCAATCCTTCACATTCCGAAATAATCGCAGCAGTCGCCCGGCTTGCGGCAGTTCTGTCAGCAGACGGGGATCACGCCAGCTGCCTCTGGAAAGCGGCAGCTGCCTGCTCCGCCAATGGGTCTTGAGCTGTTGAGGGCGCCATCCATCACTTCTGGGGGCGCCAGGAAGGCCTCGCTTGGCGTCTTGCTGGATCAGCGGACGCAAACACAACAGGAGCCCCGATCTGTGAACGCTTGTAAGGGTCCACTCCGAGACGGGCCCGGACTCAATTTGGATGGTTGAGCACCACTCCAGGAGTTGGGATGGCTAGCGATAGTTTGAGCCTTGGGGAACTGGAAGCCCAGTACCCCCTCTATTGCAAGGCGATGCGCATCCTGGTGCGCGATGGCGTCACGATCAACAAGGCTCGCCGCACGGTCTGCTGGCAAAAGCTGGAGATCCTCAACCACTGCCTGCCGCGCCAGTACCGCGAGCCGGAGCAGCTCTATCTGCATCTCAAGCGCGATCAGCTGACAGCCGCCGGCAGCCGCTGAAACTGATAGCCCAGGCCGCGGGCAGTGAGGATCAGTTCTGGGTTCTTGGGATCCTGCTCGAGCTTGAGGCGCAGCCGGGCCACATGCACATCGACGACGCGGGTGTCGGCATGGCGATCCGGTGTGTAGCCCCAGATGGATTCGAGGATTTTCATCCGCGGTATTGGTTGCCCGGCCTCGCTGACCAGCAGCGCCAGCAGGCTGAACTCCATGGCGGTGAGCTTGGTCCGATCGGAACGGCGACACACCTGGCGTTTGCCCAGTTGGATCGTCAGGCCGCTGAGCTCCAGCGCCAGGCTGGAGTCGGCCAAGCCCCCGGCTGAACCGCTCGGGGGACTTTGCTGGGCTCGGCGCAGCAGACAACGAATCCGCGCCTCCAATTCGCTGAGCGAAAACGGCTTGATCAGGTAATCGTCGGCGCCCAGTTCCAACCCCAGGATGCGGTCTGCCACGCGGTCGCAGGCCGTGAGCATCAGCACCGGCACATCGCTCATCGCCCGCAAGGCTTCCAGCACCCCATAGCCATCCAGACGCGGCAACATCAGATCGAGGATCACCAGATCTGCCGGTTCGTGGCGGAAGCAGGCGACGGCCTCTTCGCCATCGCCCGCCACAACCACGTTGTAGCCGTGCAGCCGCAGGCGGGGCTCGATCAGATTGCGGATCCGCGGCTCATCATCGACCACCAAAATCCGCTCACAACCCTGCCGAACCGCTACTGCGCTCTGGGCCATCAGGACCTGTGGAAAGACTTGCAGGCATCGACGATCCTGCTGGCCAGGGGTGTGTGATTGTTGCAGGCGGGAGGACGATCAGCCCAACACGTCCAGCTTGAGCTTCTGGATCTTGGCGAGCAGCGCCGCACGCTGCTGCTGCTGCATGGCGTTGCGGGAGAGGAATCGAATCGCCGTAACCAGACCCACCAGCTGCAGCAGCCGACCCAGCATCGGCAGCTCATCGATGCTCACCAGCACCGCAGCGGTGATCTTGAGGCCGACACCGGCTACCACCGCCAGGCCGAGGATGCCGAACGCCGGCAGCAGTTGCTCGAGTGACTGGGGCTTGAGTGTGGTGAACGTCTCCAGCAACGGCCGCATGGACTCCAGGCTGCCTGGGGAGAACCAGGACGGCAGTCGGCCTTCTGACACTGACGGCTCGATCTGCAGAACCAGCGGTTCCTGGGCAATGGACGTGGCGTGGACGGGATCGACAACGTCCAAGTTGGCCTCCAGAAAAGCAGTGCCCATCGCCAGTCATCTCAAAGGCCGCAAACTTTTAGGCCGGCGGCGACCCCGCAGCTCAGCTGTGTGTGGGAATCCCGACACTTCCAGCACTGGTTGATCCGCGGCAAGCTCTGCCGCGCCGCTTCCCGTGGAAAGCCTGTGGAAAAGGTTGTGGAATCCGCTGCTCAGGTCTGGTTCCACTGACCATTTCTCTGCCGGATCGGGCCATCGCGATCCGAGCGATAGGCCAGCGCAGCCCCGGGCAGAAGCCTCATCAGGAGATCCAACACCTGCTCCAGCACGTCATGGCTGAGCGGGGCGCCTGATCCCATTCCCTCACGGCTGTTCACAAGCACGCCCAGCTGATCCGGGTCACGCAGTTCAAACAACACCTGCACCGCCATGGCACTGGGGCACCCACTGCCAGGCTCAGGCAGGCATTGCGGGGATCCAGCCAGGTGAGCTCAGCCGCCCATTCATGACTCAGTTGGTCAAGGGCCTGACGATGGTTCTCTGCACCTGGTTGCAGTGAGAGCTGAGCCTCCAGGCGGGCCACTCGGCAGGCGCGAATCCATGGATTCTGCTCCCCTAATCCACCTGCAACGGGAATCAATCCAAAACATAATCTGAAATCGACAAGGGCCGCGGGCCGCTCCACCGGGGGTTCCACCCGGGCTTCCCCATGGGGCGATCAACCGCGGGCCTGCGCCGGTCATGGTGGTGAATGCATTGCTG
The DNA here is from genome assembly GCF_024345875.1 of Synechococcus sp. EJ6-Ellesmere. Classification (NCBI taxonomy): domain Bacteria; kingdom Bacillati; phylum Cyanobacteriota; class Cyanophyceae; order Synechococcales; family Synechococcaceae; genus Synechococcus; species Synechococcus sp. EJ6-Ellesmere. The sequence continues at coordinate 6,264 of NZ_JAGQBY010000033.1, read as the reverse complement.
CGGCACTGGCCAAGTGATGGACGCGATTACAAACAAGGCCCGTTCCAGTCGGCCTGACGGCAGCCTGGGCCCATCTCCATGGAGATCGATCCCGTCGTGGTGTCACTTCAGGTTGAACCGATCGGCGCTGGTGACGGTTGCCTCGGGAATACGGGAGCCCCAGTCTCTTGTCAGCATCGGAGGACCACTCCCCGATACCCATCAACCCATCAGCTCCCAGCATGTGCTCAGGCCACCTCCGGCGCCCAGCCCTGCTGCCGCGTCATGTCATCAGTCCAACCCTGGCAGCGGCTGGCCAGGTGCTCGCCATGGGCGATCAGCCCCTGATTGAGCTGACAGGTGAGCACCGGGATGCAGTTCACCCCGGCGTGATGCCGAAACCAGTGGCAGGTCATGCAGACCTTCCGGCTGCGGCTCTTCTGCAGGGCTCTCTCATCGAGGTAGGACCACTCCTCGATCGGGATTTCAAGCTTGGCGGCCAGAGCCGCGGGGCGGGGGAGAGGGGCACCCATGAATCATTGCCAATGCGTACGCATGTACTAGCACGATTGCCCCTGTCGCGTCCCGCCTGATCGGCTCAGCTCTGGTGGATAGCGGCTGGTTCTGGCTGGGCCTGGTGCTGAACCAGAAACGTCTCGATCCAGTCATGGTGCCGCCGCTGGCAAATCCGATCAGCGATCGAGGGGGCCTCTTCCGGCACCTGGAACCGCTTGCGGAAGGCCTTGGTGAACCCCTCCAGAGCAGGGCGTGGAAGGCCCCGAACGGTGTCGAGGATCTGCTGGATTGTGCCTGGATCAAGCGGGTCAAGGCTTGGATCTTTCTCTTGCTGCGCAGGTGATTGGGGCTGCTGCCGGGGAGCCACTTCTGCTGGCCTGCTTCTGATGTTGGCGTTGGAGGCCGCAGTGGCCGAACTGGTGACCTCCCTCTGCTGCTTGTCGTAGAGCGCCAGACCAAACGGATTACCAAATGTCATCAGCGCCCGTTTCATCGCATCGGTCTCGGCCTCCTTGATGGCGGACTCATGGGCCTGGCCCAGGTCGGCGTCGATGCCGTGGCCGGCGCCAGTGCCCTCCCGAACCAGTGGAGTCATGCCTCCGGCTGTGACGGTGATGCGTACGCGGGCGGTGTAGGTGACGCCCCAGCCGGGCTTCTGGTCTCGGCCGATGGTTCGTTCGGCCTGGGCAACGCAGCGGACGGCGATGGTTTGGCGCTGCCAGCCATCGAAACCAAAGATGCGGTTGGCTTCCGCGATTACCTGCCAACCTTCCAGGTAGCTCACGCGGCTGCGGCCCTGCTCCCGCTGGCGCACTTTGGCCCGATCCAGCGGAGCGGCCAGGGCAGCGAGCTGCTCAGGGGAGAAGCCAAGGGGCTGAGCCTGGAGAACTTGCGGCGCTGCGGGTGACGTTGGGCTTGCTGAGGTCTCCATATCGGACCGCTCAGCGGAGCGGATCACCTCCAGAGCGGAGGGCGGCCGCTGGGCCGGGCGAGGAGCTGCGGGATGACTGCTGGTGCTGGACCCATTGGTGGAAGGGGCGGCGACGGTCATGGCGATGGGAAGCGATGGAGCGAGAAGAAGAGAGGAGCGGAATCGGATCAGGAAGAAAGGGCCCGCCACTGCAGCGGGCCATGTCGAGGGGGCCTCTGCCCCCCGTCAGTGGATGCGCCAGGAGCGGCGGTTGAGCAGCTGGGCGCCGGTGATCTGGCGGCCGGCCTTGAGGGCTTCCTTGATGGCGTTCTTGTCCGGCTTGCTGGTGGTGGAGAAAGTGAGCCACTCGGCATCGAGGGCCTGCTCGTCGTCGATCACAACGGCGGAGGACTTGCGGCTTGAGAGCTCGTGATCGGGGAAGGAGAAGCGTGTTGCAGCCGGCTGCAGCTGGGTGAGGACAAAGATCAGCGACTCCTCCAGGGCATCGGCCCTGCCGGCATCACTACGGGCCAAATCAGCGAGCCGCTTGGCCTGCTGACTCCGGTAGGTGGCCTGGCCGCGCAGGTGCTCGATCACCCAGCAGGTGGCATCTGCTTTGGCGGCGAGGGCAGCTTTATTGCCTTCTTCTGCCAGTAGGGCCGCCTCCAGCTCGGCCAGGGCCAGGGCCCGCCGCTCGGGATCATCGGCTTCCAGCTGCTCGGCTAGCTGGCCGATAGCGGTTGTGAGCTCCTGGGCCTCGCTGCCCAGCTGCCAAAGGGAACCAGAGCGCTGCAGGGAGCAGGCGGGGCCTGATGCCGAGGGGACTGTCGCTGGGGCAGGGGCAGCGACTGGAGCAGGGATGGGGGTGAGAACAGCCATGACGGTGAGAAGGCGATGGGGATGGAAAGAACGGAACGGAGCGCCATGGGCGCGAAAGGCTTTTGGTGCTGGGGGATCAGGAGCAGCTGGCGCCAACTGGAACGGCCCAGAGCCCGGCAGCTGGGCTGACCTCGGCCACCGAGATCGGCACCGGGGAACGCGACGCCATACGGCGGGCTTCTCTCACCAGCGAGGCCGTGCCGGCACCACCGGGGAAGGCGACTACCAGCACTGAGGCGAGGGAACCAGGAGAGCTGCGAGCAACAGCCCGGGCAATGGCCTGCTCGAGTAGCTCCCGATTGCGGATTGGCCCGGCGGCCCGGCCATGCCGCTCCCACTGGGCTGGCATCACCAGGGCTGACCAACCCAGCTGCTGGGCAGCGCGACCAATGGCGGCATCAGCTCCGCGGGCACCGCCATGGAGGAGCAAATGCACCAGGCGGCCACTGCTGCGGGCGAGCAGCTCAGCGGCCACGCGCTGATGGGGCCAGGCCAGATCACGACCGCCCCCAGCTGCGATCACAAGCGAGTGGGATGGGGCCACTGCGGGCCCACAAGGGAAACAAAGATCCATGAATCAGCTGCCAGAGGTGACAACTGATCGGGGCAACACACCGCAAATAAAAGAGCGGCAGCGCTGGCGAGATCAGGGGATTGGATTACCGCAGGCGATGGGCTAGAGGCCTTTGGCGCAGCCCATATTCTAGCAGTACAACTGCACTTATAGGCAGTCAGAACCACTCTGGGGGAATGGATCTGGGCACCTGCCGCTGATCAGGTGATAGCTGGCTTCTCTGATAGCAAGTGGGCCCTTATTGCCGCTCTCCCATAGCTCTAACCCTGGTGAATCACCGCGCAGCCGCGCGAGGCCCTCGACCGGCTTTCAGCACCCCAACCCAGCACCCTGGGCCTGGGATTACATGGGCACCGCAGCCGCGGGAGCAGCGCCGGGCCAGGGTGATCTGAGCCACCCATCCCGGCGGCGGCGAGGAGGCAAGAGATCACGCGAGCGCAAGGGTCGGTGACCGCGCAGCGGCCTCACCGACTCGCGCAGCCCTTGCGCCGCGTGACACCATCACGCCCCGCTGCCGGGGTGGAGACAGGGACTGCGACTAGGGACAACGTTGAGGGTTCCGCTTGAGGTCGCCTGGCTGGCCTGTACGCAGGCCTCAGCCGCCCAGTGGCAGGTAGAGGCTGAGCGGCGTGTCCTGAAACGTGCGGAAGCCATGGCGCTCGTAGAACGCCTTGGCGGCTGCGTCCTACGTGTCCACGATCAGCGCATAGCCATCGACTGAGCGCTTGGCATCGAGACAGCGCTGCACGGCTAGGCCCAGGAGCAGGGGACCGATGCCCTGCTTGTGGGAGCGCTCTAGCTCACGCTCAAGGCGGTGTAGGTCGTCTTTTGAGCCCATGACCCCACGTCGCCACCGGCACGAGATGAACGGGAAAACGGTGCATTCGTTGCCGGCAGTGCAGGGACGCCAGTGACGCCACAGCGATGTGGCTGATCTAGGGCTGTCGGTGGCAGTGACCGGCAACGCTGACCTCGGTGATCTGGAGGCGGCTCTTGGATGATCCGGGCTTCAGTTCAGGTGAGTGGAGGGCCAAGTGCCCGATCTCGGGCTGCTGCTCCACTGCTGAAGCCGGCAGAACGGTCGCGGCTCCACCAGCGCCATCCGGATCAGTAAGCCCAGGCTGCCGATTTGCAGCAGCAGCATGAGCAGCTGCAGCCGCCCCATGCGGCCCAATCGGCTCAGCGCCAGCTGCCCCGGATGGCGCGGGCTGCTGCGGCTGCGGCTTCGGGGAAACGCCGGCAGGTCCAGTCGTCGGGTTGGGCGCTCCATCAGAACGGCACCTCCTCATCGCTGAGGGGAGTGGCCCCGGCGGGAAGCGAGGACCAGTCATTGCCCCAGCCGCCGGAGCTGGGTGCTGCTGGCCGGGAAGTCGCTGCGCCATGAGCTGCACTGGGCGCCCCGCCTACCGGCGCGGGCCTGCCCTGGTGCTCACCACTGCTCGGCTCTGCTTCACCGCTGTAGCCGCCAGCACCGCCGCCGCGGCTGCCGCAGAGCTCCAAGCGATCGATCGTCACCAGGGTTTTGCTGCGCACCTCGCCGCTGCTCCTGTCGGTCCACTGCTCGACATCCAGCCGGCCGACCACCGCCACCTTGCTGCCCTTACGGACGTAGTCCCCAGCCACCTGGGCGGTCTTGCCCCAGGCCTTGCAGTTCACCCAAAGGGGAGCCGGCTCCTGGCCATCTCGCGGCGGCCGGTTGATGGCGAGCGTGAATTCACAGACGCAGCTGCCGCTTTCAAAGAAGCGCAGCTCCGGATCCCGGCCGGCATTGCCGACCAGCACGACGACGTTGATGCTCATGCCTGCACCTCCTGAGCCACACCCTTGATGGCGTCGATGCGCTCCTGGGCAGCCAGCAGCGAGGACAGGCCGATCAGGGGGTGGGTGCGCACCAGCTCATGCAGCGCTCCACTCCAGGTGATGTTGTGGCGACGCGCAAAGGCGCTCACCCGCTCGTAGGTGTCGTTGTTCATGGTGATCGTTTTTTTGTGGTTGCCGATCCGCTGGCGCAGGGGCCGCGGTCTTGCGGGCAGTGCGCTCATGGCCAGAGCCTCTGAAAGCGGCTGGTGTTGCTGGGGTGGCGGTAGATCGGCTCTTGAGCGCTGCAACTCAGCGGGATAAGCCGTATGCAGCTCGGGACGAGCGGGCAGGGTTCGACTCGATAGAGACCATCTGGGCTCCGCCAGTGCTCACCTGGCCGGAACCGCGTCGGTGGCGGGGGCTGCTCCTGGGCGCCGAGCAGGCTGCGGACCTGCTGCCAAAGGCCCTGGACCAAGGCCACTCGCTCCACCAACCGCTGCAACTGCTGCAGGCTGCGATCCCCCCGGGCCAGCTCAAACACCCCGCGGTCGCGCTCCTGGCGGGCCTGCTCCACCGCCAGCTCCAGCAGCTGCTGGGCCTGGATCAGATAGAGGGTCGTGCTCATGGCCCCACCTCCCTGGCCTCCGCCATGGGATCCGCCGACTGGACCGCCGCCTCCAGCTGGCTGCGGCGACGGGTGATTGCGCTCCACAGCAGCTCGGCGTTGTGGTCGCTGATGCGGCCCGAGCCGAGCAGCTGGTTCACCCGCCCGTAGGCGGCATCGAGCTCAAGCAGGGTGGCGATGCGCGGGATCTGCTGCAGCCCGGCCTCCACCGGATCGGGCTCCTGAGTTGCCGCCTGAGTCGCTGCTTCCTCCTCCGGCGCCTGGGGGACTGGGGGAGCCGGCTCCTGCTGGGGCGGAGCGCTTTCAGCCGTGCTGGCTGCGGATTTTGCCTGACTGCGGGAGCGGCGCGGCGCTGCAGGGGCAGACCCCGGCTGGATGCCAGCGGTGTCGACAATCTCGGCCTCCAGCACCGCTACCGGCTCAGCGGCCTCCTCTGCAGCGGGGGCGCCACCGATCTGGGGCGGATCAGCCTCGCTATTCAGCGGACCCGATACAAAAGAGGCGTCTTCCCGAGGGCGTAAAAGCTTGGGTACAGCTGGTCCCGGGTTGGCTTCTGTCTTGGCTTCTGTGGGGCCAGGCGCTGGTTGATCGAGCGGGGCTACAGAAAGGGTTGCCGCAGGCGTCTCCCGAACCGTCACCGCTTCTATATCCACCGCCTCCTCCTGGGTCAGCAAGCCCAGGGCGATCTCTGGGCAGTAGACGTTGGACCACCAAGCGGCGGCGCGGTAGCGCAGCATCTGGCCGGTCATCGTCTGCCACTTGCTGGTCTCGTTGCCCTGGCGGTCCTTGCGGCTCCACCAGCCCTCCTTGCGGGCCAGCTCGAGGGTGATCGTTTCCCCTTCCAGCACCTCACCGGTGGCCTTATCGGTGGCTACCGCGTAGCAACTGCTGGGCTGCTCCTTGGCGTCAAAGACAAAGCGCAGCGGCGAGAAGCGGCCGCTGGCATTCACTGTGGCGATCAGGAACTTGCTGCTCCAGGTC
>NZ_JAGQBY010000032.1:0-24911 GCF_024345875.1 Synechococcus sp. EJ6-Ellesmere | reverse complement strand
CCCCCCCGCCCCAACCGCCTGATCCCCAGGCCGCCAGCCAGAAGCTGCAGGGGATCCTCAGTCCGGAATTCATCGCCCGGGAGTTTCCCGAGTTCTACGGCGCCTCCCAGACCCCCCGTCACCCGGCCGAGCAACTGCAGTTCTTCATGAACCTGCTCGGCAAGGAGGGCTGGGAAATGGTGGAGGCGGCCCAGGTGGGCCCGCTGCTGATGTTCTTCTTCAAGCGGATTCGCCGCCCAGCCCCGGCCAAGCTGCCGCCAGCCGGCACGTCGCTGGCCGCCCCGGGCGCCGAGAGCCCGCCGGGGGCGGCCTAACCTGCCTCCCGACGACACAGTGTTGACCTTGACGGCCTCTCCCAACCAACCCCCCGTTCTCACCTTCGAGGGCAAGCGCTACGAACTCAATGCTCTTCCCGACGACGTCAAGGAACTGGTGCGGGGCATGCAAGTGGCCGATGCCCAGCTGCGCCTCTACGAAGACACCCTCAAGGTGCTGGCCGTGGGCCGCCAGTCGATGGCGTTCCAGCTGAACGAACGGCTCAAGAGCATCCCCGCCCTGCCGGACGGGGTCTGAGCGAAGCCCGTGTCAGTCCCCGGAGGTCTGTGGCAGCGGCTTGAGGGCCTCGAAGCGGAAGGTCTGCACACTGCTCCCCCCCGGCGCTTCGGGATCCTCGCTGCTGATCACCCGCTCACTCAGCACCCAGGGGCCCTCACCGGCCAGAGGCACAAAGGTGTCGGTGAAGGAGCTCTTTCCACCACGGGCTTCGCCCGTGGCCGGATCGCTGTACTGGCTGCTGTAGGTGTGGCTGAGGTAGCCGGCACCGGTGTCGGTGGTACTGCCGGTGAAGATCGTCACCACAGTGCCGTGGATCTGGCGGTGCACCATCGTGACCACCGAATCTTTGATGCGGTAGCGGTCGCCGGCGTTCTTGCCGCCCACGATCACCTCGAGGCCCACGGCGTCGGTGTCGCCGGCGCTGAAGGTGTTGGCGCCGTGGGTCTGCTCGAAGCTGCGGCGCACCCGGTGGATGCACACTTCCCAGAGCTGAGAGCCGATCGCCTTGGTGATCTCCTCGTCCTCGATGCCCTCCACGCTGGCCTTGAGATCGGCGCCCACGCGGAACTGACCTTCCACCCGCTGATCTCCCTGCTCCCAGACGCAGCGGCCCTGGTAGCCACCGAAGCCCGGCTCCCAGGTGTAGCGGTTCTCGTAGGCGGCGCGGAACAGCTCGCGGATGTCGCTGCCCGGGGCGATCGAGGCGTTGGCGGCCGGGTTGACGCTGGCGCTGATGGGGGTGGCGGTGCCGGTCAAGGATCCGAGGGCGAAGGAGGCCCTCAACCCTAACGAGCGGGACGGGGGTGGATGTCCTGGAGCGCGGCCACGGTGAGCTCCTGGCTCTGAAGTGTGGCGATGGCTTCCACCGCCGCACGGGCACCGGCCAGGGTGGTCACCGTGGGCACGGCGTAGTCGAGGGCCGCGCGGCGCAGGTATTTGTCGTCGTGCGTGGCCTGGCGGCCGATCGGCGTGTTCACGATCAGCTGGATGCGGCCGGAGCGGATCGCGTCCTCGATGTTGGGGCGGCCTTCATGCACCTTCAGGATCGACTCCACCTCCAGGCCCGACTCCCGCAGCACCGCGGCGGTGCCGGTGGTGGCGATCAGGGCCAGGCCCAACTCCGAGAGGCGCTCGGCGATGGGCACCAGGGAGGGTTTGTCGCGGTCGTGGGTGGAGAGAAAGACGGTGCCGCTGATGGGCAAGGCTTCACCGGCGGCGATCTCGGCCTTGGCATAGGCCATGCCGAAGCTGGCGCCACTGCCCATGACTTCCCCGGTGGAGCGCATTTCCGGCCCGAGCAAGGTGTCGGAGCCGGGGAAGCGCTTGAAGGGCAGCACCGCTTCCTTGACGTTCTGCAGGGGCGGTTTGGGCTCACTGATTAGACCCAGCTCGCTGAGGCTGTGGCCGGCCATCAGCAGGCTGGCGATCTTCGCCAGAGGGACTCCGGTGGCCTTGGCCACGAAGGGCACTGTGCGAGAGGCGCGCGGATTGGCCTCGATGATGAACACCCGCTCGGCCTGCACGGCGAACTGAAGGTTGATCAGGCCGCTCACATCAAGGGCCAGGGCCAGGGCTTCGGTCCACTGGCGGATCGTGGCCAGGGCCTGCTGCGAAAGCGACACCGCCGGCAGGGCGCAGGCCGAATCCCCTGAGTGGATGCCGGCAGGCTCGATGTGTTCCATCAGGCCGCCGATCACCACCATGCCCTGACGATCGGCGAGGGCATCGACATCCACCTCGATGGCGTTCTCGAGATATTGATCGATCAGCACCGGGTGGTCGGGCTCCACCTGCACGGCCTCCACCATGTAGCGGTTGAGTTCAGCCTCATCGAAGACCACCTCCATGGCGCGGCCCCCGAGCACGTAGCTGGGGCGTACCACCACCGGATAGCCGACCCGATCGGCCACGGCGCGGGCCTCGGCCTCGCTGCGGGCCAGGCCGTTGCGCGGCTGGCGGATGTTGAGCTGACGCAGGATCGCCTCGAACTGCTCCCGGTCTTCGGCCTGATCAATCGACTCCGGTGAGGTGCCCCAGAGGCGGGTGCCGGTGGCCTGGCCCTCCGGTCCCGCCAGCCAGCGCAGGAGCGGCAGGGCGAGCTTGAGCGGGGTCTGGCCGCCGAACTGAACGATCACCCCCTCGGGTTTCTCCGCCTCGATCACGTTGAGCACGTCTTCGAGGGTGAGCGGCTCGAAGTAGAGACGGTCGCTGGTGTCGTAGTCGGTCGAAACCGTTTCCGGGTTGCTGTTCACCATCACCGTGGCGAAGCCATCAGCCCGCAGGGCGAAGGAGGCGTGGCAGCAGCAGTAGTCGAACTCGATGCCCTGGCCGATGCGGTTGGGCCCGCCCCCGAGGATCATCACCTTGCGTCGGCTCTCGGGCCGCACCTCATCCTCCGGGGCCAGGCGGATCGCTCGGCCTGCATCGTCGAGGCGCTCCAGCGGCCGTTCGTAGGTCGAGTAGTGGTAAGGGGTGGTGGAGGCGAATTCCGCTGCGCAGGTGTCCACGGTTTTGAACACCGCGTTCACCCCGAGGCCCTGGCGGGTGCGGCGCACGCTCAGCTCATCGCTGCCGCTGGTCCAGGCGATCTGGCGGTCGGAGAAGCCCAGTTGCTTCAGCTCCAGCAGATCCGCCGCTGAGAGTTGCTCGAGAGTCCGTCCCCGCAGCAGCCGCTCCTCGGCCTCGATCAGTCGCCGGAGCTTGGCGAGGAACCACGGATCGATGGCGCTGAGCTGGTGGATCTCCTCGTCGCTGCGGCCCGCCACCATCGCGGCGCGCACCGCGAAGATGCGATCCGGAGAGGGGGTGCGCAGCATCCGCTCCAGGTCGCTGGGCTCCAGGGGCTTGTCGGGGCGGTCGCAGCCCCAGCCGGCATGGCCGGTTTCCAGGGAGCGAAGCGCTTTCTGGAACGATTCCTCGAAGCAGCGGCCGATCGCCATCGCCTCGCCCACCGATTTCATCGAGGTGGTGAGCACCGCCGGTGAGCCCTGGAACTTCTCGAAGGCGAAGCGCGGAATCTTGGTCACCACGTAGTCGATCGTGGGCTCGAAGCAGGCCGGTGTGGCGCCGGTGATGTCGTTGAGGATTTCGTCGAGGGTGTAGCCCACGGCCAGTCGGGCGGCGATCTTGGCGATCGGGAAGCCGGTGGCCTTGGACGCCAGGGCCGACGATCGACTCACCCTCGGGTTCATCTCGATCACCACCACGTCGCCGTTGGCGGGGTTGATCGCGAACTGGATGTTGCTGCCGCCGGTCTCCACGCCGATCTCGCGGATGATCGCGATCGACTGGTCGCGCAGACGCTGGTACTCCCGGTCGGTGAGGGTCTGGGCTGGCGCCACGGTGATCGAGTCGCCCGTGTGCACCCCCATCGGGTCGAGGTTCTCGATGCTGCAGATGATCACCACGTTGTCGGCGAGATCACGCATCACCTCCAGCTCGAATTCCTTCCAGCCGATCAGCGACTGCTCGATCAGGATCTGGCTGACCGGGCTGGCCTCGAGACCGCTCTTGCAGAAGGCCTGGAATTCCTCGGGGTTGTAAGCGATCCCGCCGCCTGAGCCTCCCAGGGTGAAGGCCGGCCGGATGATGCGGGGATAGGTGCCGATCTCTTCACCCACGCGTTCGGCTTCCCCCAGGGAGGAGGCGATGCCGGACGGGCAAACGGCCACCCCGATCCGCTCCATGGCCTCCTTGAACAGGCGCCGGTCCTCGGCCTTCTGGATCGCCTGGAGGTTGGCGCCGATCAGCTCCACGCCGAAACGCTCGAGGGTGCCGTCCTCCGCCAGGGCCACGGCCAGGTTGAGGGCCGTCTGGCCGCCCATGGTGGGCAGCAGGGCGTCGGGGCGCTCCAGTTCAATCACCTGCCGCACCACGTCGGGGGTGAGGGGCTCGATGTAGGTGCGATCCGCCATCTCCGGATCGGTCATGATCGAGGCTGGGTTGGAGTTCACCAGCACCACCTCGTACCCCTCGTCACGCAGGGCCTTGCAGGCCTGGGTTCCCGAATAGTCGAATTCGCAGGCCTGGCCGATCACGATCGGTCCCGAGCCCAGCAGAAGGATGCGACGCAGATCCGACCGGCGGGGCATGGGCGGCGATTGAACTGCCAAACGAGGCCAGCCTCTCACGGCCCCACCACTGACCCGGGCGGTGGAGGGCTGTGTTCTCGCTAACGTGAGGATCTTGTGATCAGCGATCGTGGCTCCATGAGCGAACTCCAGCGCCTGAAGGGGCTCCTCCCTCCGGAGATGCAGAGCTGGGTGTTTGTCGAAGCGGCCGCCTCCGCCGATCCCCCGCTGATCACGATCGAGGAGATCGGCCGTGATGAGGTGGAGGTCCAGGTGGACCTGCTCAAATGGGAGCCCTTCGCCCTCGACCACCGCAACCTGCTCTTCTGGCATGAGGTGGGTCGCATCCAGAACGATGCCGTTCCCCGCGACGGTTGGGAGATGGCGGCCCTGGCCATCGGCCTCGGAGGCGCCATCGGCGAGCTCTGGGTGCAGGACGGGCTGCTGCTGATGATGGCCCTGGGGCTCTCCGGCTTCGCCGGCTACCGCCTCTATCTCAAGAACAACAACGAGAAGCGCCTGCAGGACGCCATCGCTGCCGACGAGCAAGCCATTTCTCTGGCCTGCCGCTTTGGCTACACCCTCCCCAACGCTTACAAGAGCCTGGGCGGCGCCCTCAAGGAACTGCTTGAGCAGACTCGTAAGAAGCGTCGTCGCTCCTTCTACGACGACCGCCTCGAGGCTCTGCGCAAGAGTGCCGGCCGTGCCAGAGCTGAAATGGCTCAGCAGCAGGGAAGCCGCCAATCTGTGACCAGTGAGAACGTCTATGGCTGAGTCAGCCCCCAGCCCAGCCTTGGTCTCCTCCACTGACAGCCGGGCCCTGGCCCTGCTGGCCGCCGAGGCCTGTGACGACCGCAAAGCCGTGGAGATCTGCCTGATCCGGGTTGAGGAGGTCTCGTCCCTGGCCGACTGGTTCGTGATCTGCTCCGGCCTCTCCGATGTTCAGGTGCGGGCCATCGCCCGCTCGGTGGAGGACCGGCTTGAGCTGGAGGCCGATCGCCTGCCCCTGCGCAAGGAGGGCCAGAGCGAAGGCCGCTGGGTGCTGCTCGACTACGGCGAGCTGATCGTGCATGTGCTCACACCGGCTGAGCGCCGCTACTACGACCTGGAGTCCTTCTGGGGGCACGGTGAACATGAGCCATTCCTAAGCTCGGAGCCGGCACTTCCCCAATGAGTTGTCCCTCTGGGACAGTTCGGCACCAGCCCAGCGACCGCCCGTGACTTTCCTGTGACTGCCATGGATCAGGCCTGTTCGGAGAGTCCATGCCCGGTCCCGCCCGGGCAGCGTCCCCTCGAGGAATACCGGCAGCTGTGCGCCTCATGGTTCTTCGCCTGGCCGGCGCTCACCAATGCGGGCCTGAGGCGGCCCTTGCTGATCAGCTGGCTTCTGGCCTTGCCACTCACTGCCTTGATCAGCTCCGGCAGCTGGCCCCTGCGCCACGACCCTCTGCGGCTGGCCGCCACGGCCGCGGTGGCGGCCGTGCTGCCGTCCCTGCTGTTGCTGACGCGTCAGTGGTTGGGCTGGACCTACGTCAACCGTCGCTTGATCTCCGAGCGGGTGGAGTACGAGGAATCCGGGTGGTACGACGGCCAGGTGTGGGAGAAGCCCCTGGCCTGGCGTCAGCAGGATCTGCTGGTGGCCCGTCATCAGGTGCGGCCGGTGCTGGTGCGGCTGCGGCAGGCCCTCAGCCTCGCCCTGCTGTTGCTTCTGGGGGGTGCTGGCCTCTGCCAGGCTCTTTGAGCGCTCCACCCGCGGTCCCTTCCCCTCCCCGATGACCCTGTCCTCCAGCTTCGGCAGCCCACAGCGCCCCGGGGTTCCTCCCCTGGAGGTGCGCCTGCTGCGCAACGGCATCGCGGAGTCGCTCCATCGCGTCCATGCGGCGGTCTGCGACAAGCGCGGCCGGGTGCTGATGCGCGCCGGCGACCCCCAGCAGCTCAGCTTCGTGCGCTCGGCGCTGAAGCCGTTCCAGGCCATGGTTTTTGTGAGCAGTGGCGCCGCCGATCAGACTGGCAGTGGCGACCGAGGACTGGCCATCGCCTGCGCCTCCCACACCGGCACCGCCGCCCACGCCCGCGAGGCCTTCAAGCTGCTCTGGAGCGCCGACATCGAAGCCGAGCAGCTGCAATGCCCCACCCCGGCGGGGGCCGACAGTCCTCTTCAGCACAACTGTTCCGGAAAGCACGCGGCTTTTCTCACCACTTGCCGGCGTCTGCACTGGCCTCTGGAGAGCTATCTCCACGTGGACCATCCCCTGCAGCAGCAGATGCTGCGCCGGGTCGGGGAGCTGCTGGGGCTGCCGGGGGCTGAGCTGGTCACCGCCCGCGACGACTGCGGTGCGCCCACCCTGCAGCTGCCGCTGGCCCAGATGGCCCTGCTCTTCGCCCACCTCGGCTCCTCCGAGCATGCGGATCTGGAGCGGCTCAGCCGGGCGATGCTCGCCCACCCGGAGCTGGTGGCCGGCGAAGGCCGCTTCGACACCGAGCTGATGGCCCGGGGTCACGGCATGGTGATCAGCAAGGGCGGCGCCGAGGGCATCCAGTGCATCAGCCGCATGGGCGAGGGGCTGGGACTGGCGATCAAAGTGGAGGACGGCGCCAGCCGGGCCAAGCACGCGGTGGCTCTCCACCTGCTCGAGCAGCTCGACTGGCTCACCCCGATCACCCTTGAAGATCTCAAGCGGCAGTTCCTGGTGCCCGGGGAGGGACTCGAGCTGGCGGTGAGTGGCGAGTTGCGCTTCGATGCCGCCACAGCCTGAGGGCTGCGGTTTGCTGGCAGGCACCTCGGGCTGGTACTCTCCCTTTGGCGCCGCGGGGTAGAGCAGTCTGGTAGCTCGTCGGGCTCATAACCCGAAGGTCAGGAGTTCAAATCTCCTCCCCGCCACCAAATCACAGAGCCCGATCATCTTTTGATGGTCGGGTTTTTTGATGGCCGCCCTCCCCTGAAGCCCTCCCCTGAAGCCCTGCCCTAGCCTCGCCCTCTGCTGCCGGCTGGGAAGCCCACGGATGTCGTCTGGCCTCGCCGCGTCCCCCCGCTTCGATCCCTCGATCACCTACGACGCGGTGGTGGTGGGCTCAGGAGCCACGGGCGGAGTGGCCGCCATGGTGCTGGCGAAGGCGGGCCTGCGGGTGCTGGTGCTGGAGGCGGGCCCCGATCTGAGCCCGGCGAAAGCCTTCGGCCGGGAGCCAGGCAATAGCCTGCGCCGGCTGGCCAACCTCAGCAGCGGTCGCCAGAAGCTGCAGAGCCAGCATCCGGGCTACTGGAAGGCCAACCCCGATCTCTACGTCGATGAGATCAAGAATCCGTACACCACTCCAGAGCAGCGGCCCTTCCTGTGGAGCCGAGGCCGGCAGGTGGGCGGCAAGAGTCTCACCTGGGGCGGCATCACCCTGCGCCTCTCGGACCACGAGTTCAAGGCGGCCGAGCGGGATGGCCATGGCCTGCCCTGGCCGATCGCCGGGGAGGATCTCGCTCCCTACTACGACCGCCTCGAGCGCATGCTCAGGGTGCATGGCCAGCGCGACGGCCTGCCCCAGCTTCCTGACGGCCAGTACCTGCCTCCCCTGCCGTTCACTCCCGCCGAGGAGCGTCTGGGTGGCGCGATCGCCCGCGAGCTGGGCCTGCCCCTGATCCACTCGCGCGGCTTCCGGCTGCAGCGGCGCACGGCCAGCAGCCCCTGGCCCCGCTCCTGCTCCCAGGGCGCTGCCCTGGCCCATGCTCTCGAAAGCGGCAGGGTGAGTCTGCGCAGCGATGCGGTGGTGAGCCATGTGGAGATCGGCAGGGGCGGCCTCGCTGATGGGGTCGTCTTCCTCGATCGTCTCAGCGGCGTTCGCCACCGCGCCCGGGCCCGGCTGGTGGTGCTCTGCGCCTCCACCCTCGAGAGCGTGCGGATCCTGCTTCACTCCGGCGACTCGCATCAGAGCCGGGGCCTGCCTGATGGCTCGGGCTGCCTGGGGCGCTACCTGATGGATCACATCTCCAGCAGCCGCTTCTTCGCCCTGCCCGATCAGCCGCCACCGGCTGAGGCGGCGGAGCTCTCCGGGGCTGGCAGTGCCTTCATCCCCAACACGGTGAACCTCGAGGGCCGCGGTGATCTGCCCTTCCTGCGTGGCTATGGCCTCTGGGTGGGGGTGCAGCGCTTCGATCCGCCCGCACCCCTCAAGCGCCACCGCCGCGAGGCGGTGGGGTTCCTGATCGGTCACGGTGAGGTGCTGCCCCGGGCCGGGAACCGGCTCACGCTCAGTTCCTCCATCAGCGATGCCTGGGGGCTGCCGGCCGCCCACATCGACTGCCACTGGGGCGAGAACGAGTTGCAGATGGTCGCCCACATGCAGGGTCGGATGGAGCAGGTGGTGGCTGCTGGCGGAGGGGAGATCCACCCCCTCCAGGACCTGTTCCTGTTCCCCCTGGCTGAACCACTGGTTCGCCGCGGCGTGGCGCTCGCCCCCACGGCAGCCCCGCCCGGCTATTACATCCACGAGCTGGGCGGCGCTCGCATGGCTTCAAGCCCGGAGAAGGGGGTGCTTGATTCCTGGAACCGCCACTGGCAGGCGCCGAACCTGCTGGTGACCGACGGATCCTGCTGGCCCAGTGCCGGCTGGCAGAGCCCGACCCTGACCGAAATGGCGATCACCTGGCGGGCCTGCGAGCGAGCGGCGGCGGAGCTGCACCGCTCGGGGATGTGAGCGGCTGCACACCAGCGGGGGCAACTGGTGTCGACGACCACAACCTGGCTGGATCACAGGCCGCACAATCTGCTGGCGACCTTTCAACGGGTCGGGCAAGGGAGAAACGGCGGGAGCGGCAGCTTCCGCTTTTTTTTGCGCTCTTTTTTGCGCCGCTGCCGGCGCTCAGCTGGAGCCGGCCTTCATGAACAAGCCATCGAGGTAGTGCTGGGTCACGCAGCGGTCGCTGCAGCCGTTCTGGAACAGGAAGCCGGCCAGGGCGGAGGTGATCAGGCGGTACTGATCCCAGTGAGGGTGGCTGCGCATGAACTCGTGCATGCCGTTGAAGAGGTCTTCGGGGATCTCCGCTTCCAGGCTGATGTCAGCGCTGCCCCGGGGCTCTTGGCCATCGTGATGCATGGGCATGGATCCTCTTGGGTGGACCCAGAAAGCCACGAAGAGGGGGGTGCCGTCAAAACGGTCAGGTGGCGTCGAATCCACCCGGCCCAAGGCTGAGACAGCCAGCCCTTGAGCGGTCTGGCACCCCTTGGCGAGGACCCGGGCAGGGGGCGCAAAGGGCTGGCGGCGGGCTGTCAAGTTCTGGCCCTGGGGAAGGGCGGAATCCCCAGGGCCAACGCCGTGGCGGCCTGTTAGGCCCCTTAACCTGTGGAAAAACCCCTCTCGGCCTGGGGAAAACCCCATCGACCTGGGGAAATCGTTGATGCATCAGCAGGGCTTATGCCTGGCGTGTCTCCTGCGACTCGGCTGGGATCGAGACAGGTGAGCCTGCCGAGCCGAGGCTGCGGGGGCCGAGGGGATGGTCCGCCTGGGGATAGGGCGCGTGGGTGTGCGCGTGGCCTGGACCGTGGCTGTGGGAGTGGTCGCCGTGGCCGTGGCTGTGGCCCATGGGGATCGGTACCCCGTCGGGCTGGCAGGCGCCGGTGCACTCCCGTTCGCAGAGGGTGCAGCTCTCCACCAGACCCTCCACGTGGTGGTGGTGGCTGCGCTGGGGAGCCCCCACCTCGCTCTCGAAGCCCAGCACCTGGTCCCGGTATTTGCACAGGGAACAGTTCATCTGCGTGTCCCCCCGGATCACCTCCTCCACCCGTTCGCGGAAGGTGTCAAGCACCAGGGGGTGGTCCCCCAGGTAGCTGGCCGAGAGGAACTCGATCTCGGGATGGTCGGCCGCCACCCGCTGGCTGTGCTGCTGGATCCGGCTCACCAGCACGCCCGAGAAGAGGAAATAGGGGAAGACGACGATGCGGCGGAAGCCCAGCTTGATGGCATGGCGCAGGCCAGGCTCCACCAGTGGGAAGGTGACGCCTGAATACAGGGTCTCCCCCCAGCCGAAGCCCATGCCCTCCACCAGCATCCGCGTCACCTTGCTGACGTTGGAGTTGGCATCGGGATCAGATGAGCCTCGTCCCACCACCACCAGCAGGGTGTCGTGCAGCGGGACGGAGGGGCCGGCCTGCTCCAGGCAGGCGCTGATCCGGGCGGCGGCGGCCTGGATCATCTTGCGGTCGATCCCCAGCTCCCGGCCGTAGTCGATGCGCAGGCCGGTTTCGGCCGCGTAGGTGTTGAGCACCGAGGGGATGTCGTTCTTGGCATGACCGGCCGCGAACAGCATTCCCGGTACCGCCAGCACATGCTCCACCCCCTGGGCCCGCAGATTGTCCAGGCCATCCCGCAGGATCGGGCGGGCAAATTCCAGGTAGCCGTAGTCGACGGGCACCCCCGGCAGACGGGTGCGCAGCCCCTCGGCCAGCTGGGCGAACTCGCCAACAGCCAGGCGGTTGCGGCTGCCATGACCGCAGACCCTCACGCCGAGTTTGCCGTGGGGGCCAAGGGCCGCCAGGGGTTGTGCTGGAGAAGAAACCCTGGGCCGTCCTGCCTTGAGGGACCCTATCGCTCTCCCCTGGTGCGCTTCTGGCGCTTTAGGGCCCATGACCACCAGCTCACCCTCCACTTCCGGCTGGGCACCCTGCTGTCCCAGGGCTGAAGCAAGCCGTCAACAGCTCGGTTGCCCACCAGGGCTTCACGCTGGGGAGACGCTTACTGGCTGGGCCCGCCAGCTCTGTCTTGCCATGGAACGACCACTGGCCTTGATCGATCCCCTCATCCGCAGCGCGGTGCGCAGCGAGCCGCCGGCCTGGGGGGAGGGAGTGCGGCTGGGCCTCTGGCAGGGGGCAGGGTCGGCCGGCACCCCCGAGGCAGTGATCGAGAACCTGGAACGGCTTGAAGCCGTTACCGCCCTGGCCGCCAGCAATCAGGTGCAGTTGCTGGCCTTCCCGGAGCTGTATCTCTCCGGCTATGCCCTCAGCCACGAAGCAGCCTGGCGCCTGGCTGAGCCCCATGACGGCCCCAGCCTCAGGCGGGTGGCGGCTGCGGCCCGCCGCCACGGTGTGGCGATTGCCTGCCCCTATCCCGAGCGGGCCGTGGTGGCGGGCTGTGAGTGTCTCTACGACGCCATCGCCCTGTTCGATCAGGACGGCACCCTGCTGCGGAACTACCGCAAGACGCACCTCTGGGGACCCGACGAGGCACTGCTCTGGACGGCCGGCTACAGGGAGCCGGAGGAGGGTCCTGCTTACACGGTGCAGCGGGTGAACGGCCTGCCCCTGGGCCTGCTCAACTGCTACGAGGGTGAATTTCCCGAGCTCACCCGGCTGCTGGTGCTGGCCGGTGCCCGGCTGGTGCTGATCCCCACCGCCGCCGACGCCTGGATGCTGCTCTCCGACGGGCGGCGCACCGACCGCCCCTATCCGGATGTGTCGCGCACCCTGCTGCCGGCCCATGCCTTCTCGAGCCAGTGCTTCGTGGCCTATGCCAACCGCTGCGGCGAGGAGAGCGTTGGCGAGCAGGTCAGGGGGGCCTACCTGGGTAACAGTGTGGTGGCGGCGCCTGATGGCTCGCTGCTGCTGGCGGCCAGCGATGAGCCCACCCTGCTGATCGCCGACTGCCGGCCGGGGGACTACGGGCCCAGCCACCCAGAGGGCACCACCTACCTCTCTGACCGGCGCACCGACCTCTACGGGCCCCTGGCGCAGCCTCAGGCGCTGTAGGCCTTGCGGGCCGGAATCGGGTAAGGAATGCGGCGGTGGCGCATGCGCCGCCACACCTTCACGAAGGAGCGGATCACCAGCTCCAGTTCGCCGCGGCTGATGCCGCTGTCGCGCAGCTGGCCATCAAGGCGCCGGGCATCGATCAGGCGTCGGACCATCGCCGCGGCCTCCTGCTCCGAGGTGCCTGGAGGTAGCGAGCGCAGGGCCGCTTCGCAGCCATCGGCAAGCATCAGGATCGCTGTTTCCCGGCTCTGGGGAGTGGGGCCGCGGTAGCGAAAGGCGGCTTCCGGAGTGGATGGGTCCCGCTCGCGTGCCTGGTGGAAGAAGTAGCCCATCCGCAGGGTTCCCTGGTGCTCGGGAATGAAGTCTTCGAGGGGGCGGGGCAGGCGGTATTTCCGGGCCAGTTTGAGCCCCTCATCCACATGCGCCTGCAGAACCTTGGCGCTGCCGAAGGGATCGTCGAGCTCGTCGTGGGGGTTGGGTCCCTCGGACTGGTTTTCGATGAACCACTGGGGCGCATGCAGTTTGCCCACATCGTGGTAGAGCGAGCCCGTGCGGATCAGGTCCACGTCGGCGCCGATCGCCCGGGCGCCCTCCTCAGCCAGACCGCAGATCATCAGGGTGTGCTCGAAGGTGCCCGGGGCCTCCGTGGACAGGCGGCGCAACAGGGGCCTCTCCAGATCGGCCATCTCCAGCAGGCGAGCGCGCGTCAGCAGCCCGAAGAAGCTCTCCACCAGCGGGCCGAGCAGCAGGCCCCCCATCAACAGGCCCCCCATCAGCAGGGCCTCAGCGGCCAGTTCGGTGCCGCTCGGGGGCACCCGGGTGCGCCCATGCCAGAGGGCCACGCTCTGCAGTACCAGCCACTGCAGCACCAGGGCGCCGATCGGCAGCAGGATCGCCAGCTGCACCAGCTGGGCCCGGCTGCGCTGGCGGCCGGCCAGCACCGCCGCCGCCACCGCCACCAGGGCCGCCACCAGCAGACGCACTTCGCTGAAATCATCCAGCGGCTGGGGCCAGAGCAGGCTGGCCACCGCCAGCCAGCCCAGGCCGGCCGGCGTTCCCAGGGCCTGGGCCAGCAGCAGCGTCGGGGGCACCAGCAAGGCCAGGGGGCTGGCTGCGTTGCCGAGCCAGAGTTTGAAGCCCTGCACCACCGCCAGCATCGCCAGGGCGAGCAGGGCATGACGGGGCTCCAGGCTGCAGCGCCAGCGCCGCAGGATCAGCACCATCACCAGGCAGCCGGCCATGGCTTCGATGAAGTACCCCATCCAGGCCCACAGCAGTGGCCGGCGGTTCACCAGCCCGAAGTAATCGAGCACGTCGTAGGCCTGAGGGCTGATCGGTTCCCCCTGGCGGGCGATCAGATCCCCTTTCTTGACCACGATGCGGGGAATGCCCTGCTGGTTGAGCAGCTCCTCGATCAGCTGCTGGCTCATCAGCGGGTCGGTGCGCAGGTTGGTGCGCCCCTGGAGGTTGGTGGCCAGCAGGCGGGCCCCC
Organism: Synechococcus sp. EJ6-Ellesmere; assembly: GCF_024345875.1. NCBI lineage: Bacteria > Bacillati > Cyanobacteriota > Cyanophyceae > Synechococcales > Synechococcaceae > Synechococcus > Synechococcus sp. EJ6-Ellesmere. The sequence goes on along the minus strand of NZ_JAGQBY010000032.1, from coordinate 11,065 downwards.
AGGCTCAGTCCAGGCTCCTCCATCGGCGAGAGCTGGAGGCGGGCCGCCTGCTCCAGCTGGCGCTTGGCAAGGTTGCCCACGATTCCCTGGCTGAGCATGCGCTGCTGGGCCTTGCGCAGGGCCAGCTTCCAGCCGTTGAGATCCTTGGCCTCTCGCCCCACCAGCCAGGCTTGCTCCTGGGGGCTGAGGTTGAGCGGCCCAACCCGGGTCTGACTGCTACGCGACACCTGATCCAGTTCTTGCAGCTGCCGCTCCAGCCGCTCCTGCAGCATCTGGTTGGCCTCAAGATCCACCACCTGCACATGGGTGCGTGTCCCCAGCTGGGAGCGACGCTGCTCCAGGGCTTCGCTGTTGATGACGGTGGCGTCTTCAGGGGCGCTGACGCTGATCGGTGCTGCAATGCCCGGCCGCAGGCTCGGCTCCACCAGCCAGGGCCAGCTGGAGATCACGGCCACCAAGGCACAGGCCAGCAGGATCGCCGCCCAGTCCAGCCGGCCCCATGAGCAGAGGGCCTGGCATGGGCGTTCCTGCCGCAGCAGCCGCCTCCAGATGTTCTTGAGGCGACCCCGTCGCAGCACCTTCATCGTCGCTTGAAGCACAACGCTAGCCAGGGCGCCTGCGCGCGCTCCGCTGCATGCTGGGGTTGACCGCAAACATCAACCGATGGCCCTTCGCCTCGACGGCCGCCAACTCGCGGCGGAGCTGGAGAATCGCCTGCGCGGCGTCATCAGCGGGCGGCTTGAGCGGGCAGGCCGCCTGCCCGGCCTGGCGGTGCTTCGAGTGGGTGACGATCCCGCCAGTGGCGTCTACGTGGCCAACAAGGCCAAGGCCTGCGCCCGGGTGGGCATCCACAGCCTGGTGAAGCACCTTGGCGCCGACATCGCTCCGGCGGAGCTGCTGGCCGCGATCACGGAGCTCAACAATGACCCGGCGGTGGATGGAATCCTGCTGCAATTGCCCTTGCCAGCCGGGCTCGAGGAAGCTCCGCTGCTGGCGGCGATCGATCCGGCCAAGGACGCCGATGGGCTGCACACCCTCAACCTCGGCCGGCTGCTCAAAGGCGAGCCGGGGCCGCGCAGCTGCACACCGGCCGGGGTGATGGCCCTGCTGGCCCGCCATGGGATCGATCCCGCCGGCCGCCGGGCCGTGGTGGTGGGCCGCAGCATTCTTGTGGGCCAGCCGATGGCCCTGATGCTGCAGGCCGCCGATGCCACTGTGAGCGTGGCCCATTCCCGCACCCGTGAGCTGGCTGCCCTCACCCGCCAGGCGGAGATCCTGGTGGTGGCTGCCGGACGGCCGCGCCTGGTGGGCGCCGAGCATGTGAGCCCTGGAGCGGTGGTGGTGGACGTGGGCATCCACCGCCTGGACGGGGGCCTCTGCGGTGATGTGCGTTTCGAGGAAGTGGAGCCGCTGGCCAGCGCCATCACGCCGGTGCCCGGTGGTGTGGGGCCGATGACGGTGACGATGCTGCTGGTGAACACCGTGGTGAGCTGGTGGACGCATACGGAGGGGGGGGATCCAGGCCCAGGCTCTGTTGACAATCCATTGGCGGATCTGCTGCCCTGAGTCACCTCTGGACCGATGGCCTGAGAGAATCCCCGCCAGCGCGCTGGTAACCATGGCCGTGGCGGTGAGCACGGAGTTTGATTTCGCCGCCTACCTGGAGTCGGCTCGGGGGCAGGTGGAGCTGGCGCTCGAGGCGGCCCTCGGACCTGAGCGACCCGAGTCGCTGCGGGAGGCCATGCGCTACTCGCTGCTGGCCGGTGGCAAGCGCCTGCGCCCGATCCTCTGCCTGGCGGCCTGTGAACTGGCCGGCGGAGAGGTGGCTCTGGCCCTGCCCACGGCCGTCGCGCTGGAGATGATCCACACGATGTCGTTGATCCACGACGATCTCCCCGCCATGGACAACGACGACCTGCGCCGGGGGCGTCCCACCAACCACAAGGTCTATGGCGAGGCCCAGGCGATCCTTGCCGGCGACGCCCTGCTGACCCGGGCCTTCGAGATGGTGGCCCTGCGCAGCCCAGGCGTGCCGGCCGAGCGCCTGCTGCAGGTGGTGGGTGAGCTGTCCCTCGCCGCCGGAGCCCCTGGGCTCGTGGGAGGACAGGTGGTCGACCTCGAGTCAGAAGGTAAGGATGTGGACCTCGCCACCCTGGAGTACATCCATCTGCACAAGACCGGTGCCCTGCTGCAGGCCTGCGTGCTCACCGGGGCCATGATCGCCGGAGCCCCGGAGCCCCTGCTGCAGGGCCTGCGCACCTATTCCCGGGGCATCGGCCTGGCTTTTCAGATCATTGACGACATTCTGGATGTGACCGCCAGCAGCGAGGTGCTGGGCAAGACCGCAGGCAAGGACCTCACCGCCGACAAAACCACCTACCCGAAGCTGCTGGGCCTGGAGGAATCAAGGCAACGGGCCGACGCTCTGGTGGCGGAGGCCAAGGCTGCCCTCCAGCCCTGGCAGGCCAGTGCCCAGCCTCTGCTGGCCCTGGCCGACTACATCACGAGCCGCGACCGATGATCGGTTCTCCCCTCACGGATGGCCCCCTGATTCAGTTGCTGGACAACGGCGTCCTGGCCTGGGCTCTGATTGCCTGCGGTCTGGCCCAGCTCGGCAAGTTGCTGGTGGAGCTGGTGGAGCATGGCCGCTGGCGGCCGGCTGTGCTGTTCGAAACCGGGGGCATGCCCTCCAGCCACTCGGCCCTGGTCACCGGGGCCTGCGCCGGCATCGGCTGGGAGCTGGGTTTTGCCGATCCCCTCTTTGCTTTCTCCTGCACCATCGCTTTCATCGTGATGTATGACGCGAGCGGGGTGCGCCGGGCAGCGGGCCTCCAGGCCGCCCGCCTCAACGCCCTGCCCGGCTCCCTCTGGACCCCCGAGCCGCTTGCTCAGCTCAAGGAGAGCCTCGGCCACACCCGCTCGGAGGTGCTGGCCGGCAGCCTGATCGGCCCGGCGATCGCCCTGACAGGGCTGGCCCTGGCCGGATCACCGCTGCACATTGCTCAGGGGTGGGGTTGGCTGCCCCTGGCCTGAGCGACAGCGCGCCCGCTGGCCCGCCTCAGCTCACCACCTCCCAGCAGCGTGCCGTGGACTCCTTCACGGAATGGCTGGCGCGACCCGCCCGGGATCAGCCTTTCGTGCTCAGCGGCTATGCCGGCACCGGCAAGACCTTCCTCTCGATGGTCTTTCTCGCCGCGGCTGAAGCCAGGGGCCTCTGCTGGACCGCAGTGGCCCCGACCCACAAGGCCGTGGGGGTGCTGCGGGGGTATCTGGAGCTGGCGGGTCTGCGGCCCACCTGGCACCCCTCCACCCTGCACCGGCTGCTGCGCCTGAAATTACGCCGCCAGGGGGGGCGCGAGGTCTGCGAGGAGACCGATCAGACCGCCCTGGCTCTGGAGCACCTCGGGCTGGTGCTGATCGATGAGGCCTCGATGGTGGATGGCAGCCTGATGCGCTTCAGCCTGCAGGGGGCCCATCCCTACGGCACCAGGCTGGTGTTCGTGGGTGATCCGGCCCAGTTGCCGCCGGTGGGGGAAGCGAGCAGCCCGGTGTTTGCACTGCAGCGGGCCTGCCGCGCCGATCTCACTGAGGTGGTTCGCCACCAGGGCCCGGTCCTGCGCCTGGCCACCGCCCTGCGTCAGGAGCAGCTTCCCTGCCGTCTGCCTCCGGTGGGGCCCCAGCGGCAGACGGCCCAGGGGGATGTCGCTGTGTTGGAGCGCGGCGCCTGGCTGGCGGCCGCCCAGGCGGCCCTGCGCCGAGCCGCCGCCAGCGACGATCCCGACCAGGCCCGCATCCTCTGCTACACCAACCGTTCGCTGGAGCGGCTGGTGCCCCTGGCCCGCCGCGCCATCCACGGCGCCATGGCCGACCAGTTGCCGGTGCTGCCTGGCGAGGTCCTGCTCAGCCGCATGGCGGTGATGGCGCCGGCCTGCTGCCAGGGGGCCGATGGGGGCGAGGAACCGGACATGGTGCTGGCCTCGAACCGGGAGGTGCTGGTGCGGGATGTGACCCCGGAACGCTGCGATCTGGCCGAGTTCGGCGTGGCGGAGGCCCCGGTGATCGACACCCAGCTGGTGGAGGTGGCCTTCGGTGAGACCCCCCTGAGCTTGCGGCTGCTGCCGCCAGTGGGAACCGCTGCCCGGCAGCAGCTGGAGACCGTGCTCGCCACCTTGCGGCGTCAGGCCCGGGAGGCGGGTCAGGACAAGGGCCGCTCCCTCTGGCGCCGCTACTTCCTGGTGCGTGATGCCTTCGCTTCCCTGGGCCCTGCCGCGGTGCTCACCGTGCATCGCTCCCAGGGGAGTGGGTTCGGGGAGGTGTTCATCGATGCCGATGTCTTCTGGCCGTCCGATCTGCGCCTGCGCCGCCAGCTGGTCTACGTGGCCGTCACCCGCGCGCGGCGCGGGGTGTGGCTGGCTGGCGGGTCCGGCAATGTGGCAGATCGCCGCTGCTGGCAGGAGGCCCTTGCCGAGGACCCCAGCTCCCCTCAGGCCAGCTGAAGCCCCTCGATGCCCTGCCAGGCCAGATAGGCCGCCAGGGCCAGGCTGATCGTGCCCATCACCAGCTCGCCATTGGCGTAGAGGCTCTGCTTGCCCCGTTGCAGCAGCGGCAGCACCCTCTGCCGGCCCAGGGCCACCCCCAGGACCGGCAGCAGCAGCAGCAGGCTGGCCGCCAGGGTGAAGAAGCCAGCCAACAGAAGCTCCTGGCCGCGGCCCAGGCCAGCGGCCAGCAGGGCGGAAGCGCCTTTGGCCATCAGCACCACGTCGTCGGGGCTGATCAACTCGATCGCCACACTCACGCCGATCAGCAGCGGCAGAGGCAGGGCGCAGAAGCGATCCAGCTGGCGAATCCAGCCGGCGGGTTCTTCCCCGCCAGCCTTGGTGGGCAGCAGATCCCTGATCCCCAGCGCCAGCAGAGCCCCGGCGCCGATCAGATCCAGGCCGGTGCGGTGGTCGCTGCCCTTCTCCATGGTCAGCAGCAGGCCGTGGCCCACGGTCAGCATCAGGGCGATCATCGTGGCGATGGTGAGGATCCAGCTCAACAGGAACAGCCCCCCCCGGCGCAGGGGATCGGGCCCGAGCAGCAACAGCAGCAGCAGCCCGATGTGGATCGGGCTGAGGCTGATGCCGCTGCCGTAGGCGAACAGCTCAGCCCAGAGCGTGGCATCGGTCATGGGGCTGGCGTGCGGCAGGGGACGTTCCAGCGCAGGATGACGGGTTGCTCCCATTCCCGGCCGTGCCAGGTGGAGCCATGACGGATCAACCACGGCTCAGGGCTGGCTGGAGCCTGCGGAGCGGCAGCTGGGCTCACGGAGGTTGGTGGGTCATCGCGGCTCAGCGGCGTACCTCAAACCAGTCGTGACCCCCGAGTGGAATCACGCTCTCGCTGACGCTGCTCACCTGGGCGGCGGCAGGTCCCGATTCACACCAGATCCTGAGCTGCTCCAGCTTCTGGCTGCATCCCTCCGCCTCCAGCTCCACCCGGCCGTCGGAGCGGTTCCTCACCCAGCCCCCCAGGCCAAGGGCCTGGGCCCGCTGGCAGCAGGCCTGCCGGTAGCCCACCCCCTGCACCCGGCCATTCACGATGAGGCGCCAACGCTCCACGGAGGCGCCGCCACCGCTGTGTCCGCGGGGGTCTCCGCAGTTTCGGCGAAGGGAGTCGCCAGGGCGGCCGCGTCGCGCAGGCGCCGGCAGATCGCCGAACATCCAGCCCAGTGGAGGTGCAGCCAGCTTGCGTGCAGTGTCGGTGTCGTCCATCCTTCCAGCCTCGGTGCCCAACCCCAGCCTTCAAGCTGCCACAGCCGTTCGCTGCCGTCCACGACTGTGTCGTTCAGTTCCCAGCGGTGAAATTCATGGCCGACGAGCGCCTCACCCCGGCGGGTCACGAGACCGTTGGCGACGGGGGTGGCCTGGCGATAGCCCAGTTGCAATGAGCCGCGCCGGGCGCTGAACGGCAACAGGCCGGCCATGGCATGGGCCTCACCCAGTGGATCCTCCAGCTGCTGGCCAAGCAGCAGCAGGCCGCCGCACTCGGCGTAGATCGGCAGGGCGGCGGCGGCGGCGCGCCTCAGGTCGCTCTGGCTGCGCTGGCTGGCGGCCAGCTCGGCGGCGTGCAGCTCCGGGTAGCCTCCCGGCAGAATCACCGCCCGACAATCCCTGGGCAGGGGTTGATCGGCCAGGGGCTGCCAGGGCAGGGGGGTCAGCCCAAGAGCCGTGAGCAGCTCCGTGGCCTCCGGGTAGCGGAAGTGGAACGCGGCGTCGCCGGCGATCGCGACCGGCAGGTCCCCTCTGCTGCCGCCGCTCTCCAGGGCTGCTGGGGTCTGGGCGGTGCGCTCCAGGCACCAGCGGATCGGATCGCGGGTCCTCCCCTCGCCGATTGTCAGGGGCGGCGGTGGCGCCAGCAGGGGGAGCAGGCGCTCCAGATCCAGGTTGCGCTCTGCCAGGGCGGCCCACTCCTCGCTTCTGGCCTGGAAACCCTGCAATTCATCGGGAGGCAGCAGTCCGAGGTGACGGGAGGGCAGGCTCAGGTCGGGGTGGCGTGGCAACACCCCGAGCAGGGGCATAGCGATCGAGGCGAGGGCCTCGCTCAGCAGAGCCCGGTGGCGCTCGGTGCTGACGCCGTTGAGCACCACCCCGGCCAGCTCCAGCCCCGGCTGGTGATCGCGGAAACCCCGCACCAGGGCCGCCAGCGAGCCCGCCTGCCGGCTGGCCTCCACCACCAGCACCACCGGCAGCCCGAGCAGGGTGGCCACCTCCGCGGAGCTGCCGTCGGCGCTCGGCCCCCGGCCATCGAAGAGGCCCATCACCCCCTCCACCAGGCAGTGGTCAGCCTGGCCGCCCCACCAGTGGAACGCCCGCTGCAGCCACTCCTCGCCGCAGAGCAGGCGGTCGAGGTTGCGGCAGGGCCGCCCGCTCACCCGCCCGAGCAGCTGGGGGTCGAGGTAATCCGGACCGACCTTGAAGACCTGAACGCTGGACCCGCTGCGGCGCAGCAGGGCGCTGATGGCGAGGCTGAGCAGGGTCTTGCCACTGCCGCTGCAGGGGGCGGCGATCAGGCAGGCCATGGCATCGTGCCCCCAGGCCGTCAGGCGTCGGGCAGCAGTTTGGCAGCCAGGGGGGCCGCGGCGGCCAGCAGGGGATTGGTGGAGTCGTGGCCTCCCCCGAGGAGCCGGGCCATCTCCCATTCATCGGTGGCGTGGCCCATGGGAACCACTTCTTCGGCCAGCTCCATCCGGGCCATGCCCCCGGCTTCGAGGCGCATGCAGCCTCCGGATTCCGAGCAGAGGATCACGCAGAGGGCCTGGCGGCCGGGTGGTTCGCAGATCAGGCGCAGACCCACAACGCTGCCTGGGTGGCTGCTGGGCACACCCACGGGGACGGGGGTGAGATGGAACTGGACGGTGACCCCATCGTTGCGCTCGAATTCGGCGCGGATCTCCTCGTCGGCGGCGGCGCGGCTCTCCACCCAGTGCCAGCCCAGGCGATCGGCCAGCCAGGCGGCCAGCAGCAACCCCTGCACCGGATGGGTTCCTTCCACATCGATGTCGAGCTGCACCACGTGATTGAGAGCATCGCGGCGGCCGGGGGGATCGAAGACCATGGCCAGCGATTCCCGCCAGGCGCGCTGCCGCAGCCAGTTGAGGTCGTTCACGGGCTGACCGCTGCCCACGCGGCTCTCCAGCAGGTCCAGGCAACGGCGCGGGGTGCCGAGGGCCGTGTCGATCACCAGGCGACGGCCCGGTGCGCATAGGGCCTCCAGCAGTTCAGGAGCCTCGTCCAGGGAGCCGTTCCACCACACCCAGCAGGGCAGATCATTGGGTACGAGCGGCTTCAGTAGCTGCAGACCCTGCTGCAGCGCACCGAAATCTCCCCTCAGCACCACCACGTCGCCGCAGGCGGCAGTGGTGCCTTCCCCTGGCAGGGGGCAGTAGGCCGCCACCAGGGTTTCCAGGGGCTGACCGTGGTCGAGGGTGGGAGCCAGGGTGATCAGACGGCGTGGCTGGTAGGCGCTGATCGCCGCATCGATGTACTGCCCGCGCAGATCTTCGATGGCATGGTCGCCGCTCTGCTGACCCAGGGCCCAGGCGAGCTTGGGTGAGAGGGGGGAGATGCTCAGGGGCAGGTCACAGGCGGGCACGGCCTCCCGTGCGGCCTCGAGCAGTTCGCTGCGCACCACTCCGGTGACCGGGCCGTCGAGGCGGCCGGTGCGCACCAGATGCTGCTCCACCCAGGCCGGTTGCCATACCAGCAGGGTGAACGTGGAAGCCCCGCTGGAGGATTCGAGGTCCTGGCTCCAGAGCTTCTCGAGGTAGTCGGTGAGCTCAGGCGGTGGCAGGGCTACGGGGGCCTGAAGTGTGAGCTGAGGGGACATGGGGTTGGAGCGTCAGGGGAGGGGCGATGCCCGGGGCGGAGATCGGAGTGGTGGTCGCTTCAGGGACGGCGCCACATCAGGCCATCGCGGCCCAGGAGGTTGTCGGCGGCGGCGGGGCCCCAGGTGCGGGCTTCGTAGGGGTGGACGGGCAGCTGCCAGGGGCTGTCCTCGATCAGCTCCAGCAACGGGGTGTACAGCCGCCAGGCGGCCTCCACCTCATCCCCGCGGGTGAAGAGAGTGGGATCCCCCAGCATGGCGTCGGCGAGCAGGCGCACGTAGCCCTCGTCGGACGGTTCCCCGAAGGATTCGTCGTAGGAGAAGTGCATGTCGACCGGACGGCTGCGCATCCCCGACCCCGGGGACTTCACTTCGAAGCGGAAACCGGCCCCTTCATCGGGCTGGATGCGCAGGATCAGCTGGTTGGCGGTGGGACTGCCGCCGGCGGCGTCGAACAGGTGCACCGGGGCCTCGCGGAAGGTGAGCACCACCTCGCTCATGCGCTTGGGCAGGCGTTTGCCGGTACGCAGATAGAAGGGCACGCCCTGCCAGCGCCAGTTGTCGATGAACAGCTTCATGGCTACATAGGTTTCCGTGGTGCTGTTGGGATTCACACCGGGTTCCTGGCGGTAACCGGCCAGGGGGCTGCTGGCGGTGCCACCGGGGCCGTACTGGCCGCGGACACAGCAGTTCCAGGGTTCGAGCTCATCGGCCAGCCGCGCCGATTGCAGCACCTTGGCCTTCTCATTGCGGATCGCCTCCGGATCGAAGTGCCCCGGGGCTTCCATCGTGGTGAGGGCCAGCATCTGGGTGAGGTGGTTCTGCACCATGTCCCGCAGGGCGCCGGAGCTTTCGTAGTAACCCGCCCGCTCCTCCACACCCACGGTTTCTGCCGCGGTGATCTCGACGCTGGCGATGTAGTTCCGGTTCCAGATCGGTTCGAAAATCGTGTTGGCGAAGCGGAGAACGAGGATGTTCTGAACCGTTTCCTTGCCGAGGTAGTGATCGATGCGGAAGACCTGGCTCTCCTTGGCGCTGGTCTGCACGATCCGGTTGAGCTCCTGGGCACTGCCGTAGTCTCGGCCGAAGGGCTTTTCGATCACCACCCGGCTGCGCTCGGGGTCGTTCAGCAGCCCGGCCGCGGCAAGGGCGCTGCAGCCACTGCCGTAGAACTTGGGCGACACCGAGAGGTAGAAGGTGCGGTTGCTGCGCGTGGCCCGCTGGCAGTCGATCACCTCGAGCCGCTGGGCCAGTCGCACCAGGTGCTCGGGTTGCTGCAGATCCACCGGCTCGTAGAACAGGCTGGAGGCGAATTGCTCCCAGGCCCCACGGTGCTCATTGACCAGGTCGCCGAGGCCTTCAGCCATGTGGCCGCGGAAGTCCTCATCGCTCCACGGGCGCCGGGCACAGCCCAGCACGGCGAACTCGGTGGGGAGCCGCCGTTGACGGAAGAGCTCGAAGAGTGCAGGCACCAGCTTGCGGTGGGTGAGATCTCCGCTTGCTCCGAAAATCACCAGGCACTGGGGCGAAACCACGCGCTCCTGGCGCAGTCCGACCCTCAGAGGATTGGTGAGCGTGACGGTCATGGAGTTGCGGCTGATGACACTGGTTTACCCACGAAAGCGGGGAACACCCAGCAAAGGGCATGGGAGGGTCCCCTCTGTGCTGATTTCGGCAAAAAAAAGCCCGCCATGGAGGCGGGCTGAAGCGGAATGGAACAGGCCCCGGCCTGGGGCCTCTGTTCAGTAGGTTTCCACGTGCCAGCGATCAGCTTTCTTGAGCTGGGGACGAAGTTCGGACCAGTTGAGGCCCTTGCTTTCGGCGGCCTTGCTCATGGCTTCATCGATGCCGGGCTCCATACCCCGCAGGCCACACATGTACACGTGGGTTTTCGAATCTTCGATCATGGTGAAGATCTCATCGCCGTGCTCGGCAACACGGTCTTGGATGTACATCCGGCCGCCGCTGGGATTCTGCTGTTCACGGCTGATCGCCTTGGTGTAGCGGAAGTTGTCGGGGAATTCGGCCAGGTAGCCCTGTAAATCCTCCTCATAGAGAAGGTTCGGGGTGGTGGGCACACCCATGATCAGCCACGCCTTGCCCCGGAACTGATAGCCGGGGTTCTTGGCCCGCTCGCCTGGATCGAACATGCGGCGCAGATAGGCCCGCATCGGCGCGATCCCTGTGCCGGTGGCCAGCATGATCACATTGGCGTCCTCGTCGGGGGGAAGCAGCATTTCCTTGCCCACCGGGCCGGTGATCTTCACCTTGGCGCCAGGTTCAATGTCGCAGAGGAAGGTGGAGCAGACCCCGTTGATGGTCTCCCCGTCCTTCTCGTACTGGAGCTGACGCACGCACAGAGAGACGGTCTTATCTTCGAGGTTGTCACCATGGCGGGTGCTGGCAATCGAATAGAGGCGGAGCTTGTGGGGCTTGCCGTTGGCATCAACGCCGTCGGGAATGATGCCGATGCTCTGACCTTCCACGTAGTGAAGGTTGCCCTCGGAAAGATCGAAGGTGATGTGATTGACGCGGCCAATCGCCCCTTCCGATAGCAGGGAATAGTTTCCGAGCACGGTGCCGACGTAGGGATCCTTCGGCTTGTAGAGATTGACGGGAGGGGCTTCGTGCTTGACGGGGGTGGTCACGGGAGCAGGGGCGGCGTTTGCAGCGGTCGGGGCGGGCGCGGGAGTGGGGGCGG
>NZ_JAGQBY010000031.1:0-24982 GCF_024345875.1 Synechococcus sp. EJ6-Ellesmere | reverse complement strand
GGGCATGGCCCACGTCCGCCGCACCCATGGTTCCGGCGCCTCCCCCCGCCGCAGGCGCCGTGCGGCCTCGAGGTGGATCGCATTGAAGACGAAAGTGAGCCGGATCACAGCGGCCGCCCGGCCACCCGTTTCATCCCCTGCAGGCGGCCCCGGCCGAGCGAGAGCAGCCAGACCGGCAGCTCCAGCAGCCGCCGGCCCGTGTGCCAATGGAGGCGATGCCACCAGCGCACCGGCCAGACCCCGTGGCGATCACAGGGCACCAGCTTGATCGGCAGCCGCTCCAGAAAGATGTCGGGGATGGCCAGAAAGCAGCCCCAGAAAGCCATGCGCCGGGCGTGATCGATCTCATCGGCGGTGTCCGCCGGGGGCTTCGGCAGGCTGCCCGGCTCCAGGCGCCAGAGACCAGGCTGGATCTCTTGATAACTGGACCGGCGGCTGGCGGCGCCCCAGGGGCAGTGGGCCGCCACCAGGCGGTTGCCGAGACGGGAGGCCCGCATCGTGGCCAGGCCGAGGCTGTGGCGCAGACTGCCGCGGCCATTCGCCCGCAGCTGGCCCATGCGCTCCTCGTTGGAGTGGGTGATCACCCCGATCGAGGCGAAGGGGATCTCCCCCAGGGACCAACCCTGCTGGAAGGTCAGGCGCCCGCGCAGGTCCTTGTCCTCGAAGCCCCAGCCACGCATGCACTCGTTGAAGCCTCCCACTGCCTCGAAACGCTCGCGGGTCATCAGGAACTGGCCATAGCGACCCTCGGTGCCGCTTCCGACCCAGAGGGGGCCATCCGCCAGCAACTCCTCCGGATCGAAGCCGGCCGTGGGCCAGCAGTCGGCGTCCATGCGGATCAACCAATCTCCCCGGGCCTGGGCGAGGGCGAAGTTGTAGGCGCGGGAGGGGTTCCAGCGCCTCTCACCCTCGACGCGCAGGAGACGAAGGCGCCCATCGGGCGGCAGATCGGAGCGGCGCAGGGGCTCATCGCTGCTCCAATCCACCACTAGGTGCTCCTCGTGGTGGGGCCAGGCGGCCACCGCAGCGGCGGAGCGCAGCAGGTGCTCTCGCCGGTTCATGCAGACGGTGACCAGGCTGAGGGAGGGGATCGCGCCCACGGGCGATGGCACGCTCAATGTACGGACGGGATTCAGCGGCGTTCCCGCCGCTGCCGGGCCCATTGGAGGGCCTCGCGCACCAGGGCCAGGGCGAACACAGGCAGTTGCAGCAGCTGGCGACAGCTGAGCCAGTAGAGGCGATGCCACCAGCGCACCGGCCAGGGTCCGCCCCGCGCCGGGGGCGCCAGGGGGTAGGGCATCTGCTCGAGGAACACCTCCGGAATCGCCAGGAAGGTGCCCCAGAAGGTCATGCGCCGGGCGTGCTCCACCTCCTCCTGCAGTGCCGGGGAGGGGCGGGGGAGGCTGCCTGGCTCCAGCCGCCACACTCCCGGGGCCTGCTCCCCATAGCGGGAGGCCCGCGAACGCCGTCCCCAGGGGTGCTGGGCCGCCAGCAACCGGTTGGCCAGGCGTGAGGCCCGCATGGCGGCAAACCCCTGGGAGCGCCGCAGCCCAAATGGGCCGGCGGCCGCGGCCTGCTCGGCCCGCTCCTGATCGGAGTGGGGGATCACCTCCAGCCAGTCGGAGGGGATTCGGGCCGGCTCCACCCCGAGCCGCTGCACCAGCCGCGCCGCCAGGTCCTTGTCGTCGAAGCCGTAGCCCACCAGCACTTCGTTGTACCCACCCACGGCCGTCAGCAGGGAGCGGGCCATCAGGACCTGACCCTTGCGGCCCTCGGGGCCACTGCCAAGGGCGCAGAGAATTGACTGGTCGCCGTCCTCCAGAGCGGTGTCAGGGGCTTCGAGGGCCACCCTCAGCCCGGCGGCGGCGGGATCGAAGCGCTCACTCGGCCAGCAATCCGCATCAAGCTTCAGCAACAGGGAACCCCGGGCCTGCGCAATGGCGAAGTTGTAGGCACGGCAGAGGTTCCAGCGCCTCTCCCCCTCGACGCGCAGCAGCCTCAGACGGGGATCGTCGGGCAGGTCCTCGCGGCGCAGGGGCTCGGCGCTGCTCCAGTCCACGATCAGGTGTTCCTGGTGGTGGGGCCAGCGGCTGAGGGCGGCGGCCGAGTGCAGCAGGTGGTGGCGGCGGTTCATGCAGACCGTCACCACGCTCAGCCCCGGCACCGTCGGCTGCGTTGCGCGCGCTGTCAACGGGTCAGTCCCAGAGCTTGAGGGCGTCGTCGCGGGCGGAGAACCATTCTGCCGCCAGCGGACCACCCATTGTGCGCTGCTCCCGGAACCAGGGCCCCCCCAGGGTCCAGTGCAGCAGGGTGGGGCCTCCTTCGGCAACTGCGGCCGTCGGGGCGGCCTGGACGTCCACCAGATGGTTCCAGCGGCCGTCGAGGCCGCCGATCTCGTGGTCGCCGGCCAGCCAGTGGAAGCGGTGCAGCTCCAGGCCGCTGGCGCTGTTCACGTAGTCGGGGGTGAGCACCTGGCAACGGTCGCAATTGAGCAGCATCAGGGAGCTCCAGTTCTTCTTCGGGTAGGCGCTCTGCACCTCACCAAGGAATTTCACGGTTTCCGCCGGCACATGCTCGTGCTGCACACACATCAGGGCGTAATCGTCGCTGCGCTCGGCCCAGAGCTCGGCGATATCGCCGCGGCAGAGCATGTCGCAGTCCATGAAGATGGCCCAGCCTTGATAGCCCATCAGGGCGGGCACGAGGAAGCGGGTGAAGGAGAAGGCCGTGCTCTGCTTGGGATCCCGCTCCCGCCGGTAGAGACCCTGCCGCTCCAGCTGGGGAGTCACCAGGGGTGTGATCGCCAGCGGTGCACTGCTGTGCTGGTACAGGCTGTCGATCAGAACCGTGGTGGCGGCCCGCTCGCGCGGGTCGTAGCCGATGAAGATGGGGATCGGGCTGGGATTTTCGACGAAAGAGGAGGACTGTTCCATCGGGGCCGATCCCATCGGACATCACAAGGCAGTCAGAGTAAGGGCCGGGCTTCGATCGGCCGAGGCCAGATCAGCCTTGCGCCGTGAGGATGCTGGCCAGGGGCTTCAACGGACGTTTCCATCACGGCAGCGGTTTCTGAAGGTCGAGAGCTTTCCGCCAAGAACGTCACGCAGGCGGCTGGAGTCGCCGTACAGCAGGACGCACGGCCCGGAACCATCCTTCGAGCATCCCAGCCGCCCCGAAGGCGGTCCATAGGCGGCGAGGACATCCTTGGCCTCGATGAGGCTGGGTTCCTCCTTGTCGACCCTCAGATACACGAAGCTAAAGTTCCCAATCCGCGCCGGCAGAATCGCTTCATTGGCCTGCGAAGGTTCCACAAGGAACGCCTCCCGATTGTGCGCCCAGAGATCGGGTTCACCGTCCTTGTTGATGGGCTGCACTTCAACGCTGCCACGGGAGATCACCGTGAGATGGGCACCCCAGAAGTCGGAGAGGCCCCTGTGATGCCCAAGGGAGGCCAACCGTTCCAGCATGACCCTGTCGCCTGAGTCGTACCGCAGCTGGAAGCGGGCAGCCAGAGCGGAAGAAGACACTTTCAACATGGCGTAGGCGATGGGCAGGGCGCAGAGAATGGCCATGAAGGCACCGAGGGATCGGATTCGCCGCGCCGTGGCCAGCGGAGAGGCCGTCGCCGATCCGCGCCACTGCCTGGCTGTGGCTGCGGACGCGAGCATCGCGATCATGACAAGCAGCAGGAAGGGCAGGCTGAGGAAGTAGCGCCGCGGTGTATCGGGAAGGAACCAGATGTAGGCATAGGGACTCAGGGCCGACAGGGCGACGGCCAGAGCCACAGGCCCTCGGGCCGGGTCAAGGGAAGCCACACCCACAACAACTGCCTGCCTGGTTCGGTGGTGGGAGATCACGGCCCGAAGCAGCAGGATCAGGCCCAGGGCCGTGGCGAGGAGTACAACCGGCGAGCCCCGGTACTCCGCCAGCAGATTGCTGGCCGGAAAGACACTCAAACTCAACGTGCACTGCAGGTTGAAGGCGCGAGCAGCAATCACCCCGAGCAGGGCAGCCGCCAGCAGCGACACCTGGATGGTCCTGCCTCGGGTCCGAAGCCAATTCGGGACATCATCGGTGCGATCACCCCCCCCCGCTCCACGGGGAAGAGCGGAGCAGAACAAGCGCGAGCGCGATACACACTGGAGCGACGGCCGTGAACAGCATCAGGACATTGGACAGGGTGCCGACCAGAACCAGTGCCACCAGAGCCGACACGGCAATGCGGGATCGCAATGTCGATGCGCTCCTGACGATGACGGCAAGCAAGACCAGAGTCAGCAGGGTGTTGATGACGTTGCCGCCGTGGTGAACGGGGGTCAGGGTCAGTCCGACCGCTTCGCGATAGAGGGGGCTGACCTGAATCAGGACGAACGTTCCGAGCACAGTGAACAGCTGTGTCCTCCAGCGACTGAGGCTGGTGGTCAGGCCGATCAGCGCTCCCTGCACTCCCATCAGCAGGGAGGCCATGACAATGGCGTAGCCGGCCTGAAGAGCATCGATGGCTTCCCGACCTGCCATCCCTTGGATCCCTGCCCTGAGGATCAGCAGATCCGGGAAGAAGCTGGGGATCCTGGCCAGCCGAAGCTCCTGGAGGCTGGCCACCCGGCCCTGAGCCAGCAACAGCAGCTGGGTGATCGGCGCCGAGCTGTCCGTGTTGAGAACAACCGCGCTGTCGTTCCAGGTCGCCAGGACGATCCCGGCCGCCAGCCAGGCCAGCAGGAACGCCAGATCGGCGGCAGCCTGGATGGCGATCGCGGTGGCCTCGGAGCGCGTCACTGGCCTTCGAAGCAAGGACACACTTGGGCAGGCACTCGTCGGGGGCAGTCTTGTCCAAGCCCAGGTCAGGGAGCGGCGGGACAGGGCCCGGTGCGCCTTGAGGCGCCGATACAGTTCCTCTGATGAGCTTCCTCGCCGGCCTCAACGACGCCCAGCGGCGGGCAGTCGATCACCACAACGGCCCCCTGCTGGTGGTGGCCGGGGCTGGCAGCGGCAAGACCAGGGCCCTCACCCACCGCATCGCCCATCTGATCGGCCACCACGGCGTCGATCCCCATCAGCTGCTGGCGGTCACCTTCACCAACAAGGCGGCACGGGAGATGAAGGAGCGGCTGGAGCTGCTGCTGGCCCAGCGGCTGGCCGGCAGCCAGTTCGGCCAGCCCTTCAGCACCCTGCAGCCCCAGCAGCAGCGGCAGCTGCGCAACCGCATCTACCGGGAGGTGACCAAGGAGCTCTGGATCGGCACCTTCCACGCCCTGTTCGCGCGGCTGCTGCGCTTCGACATCGACAAGTACAAGGATCCGGAAGGGCTCACCTGGACCCGCCAGTTCTCCATCTACGACGAATCCGACGCCCAGACCCTGGTCAAGGAGATCGTCACCCAGGAGCTGGGGCTCGACCCCAAGCGCTTCGAGCCCAAGAAGGTGCGCTGGGCGATCAGCAACGCCAAGAACCAGGGCTGGCTGCCGGATGTGATGGAGGCGAAGGCCGAGGGGATGCGTGGCCGCAAGGAGGCCGAGGCCTACCGGCTCTACCGCCGTGCCCTGGCCGCCAACAACGCCCTCGACTTTGACGACCTGCTGTTGCTGCCAGTGCAACTGCTGCAGAGCAACGAGCAGGTGCGCCACTACTGGCACGGCCGCTTCCGCCATGTGCTGGTGGATGAGTACCAGGACACCAACCGCACCCAGTACGACCTGATCAAGCTGCTGGTGACGGGCGGCCGCGACCCCGAGACCTTCAACGACTGGGGCGGGCGCTCGGTGTTCGTCGTGGGCGACGCCGACCAGAGCATCTACAGCTTCCGGGCAGCTGATTTCACGATCCTGATGGGCTTCCAGGACGACTTCGGCGACCGGGCCAGCGACGAGGACACCCGCACGATGGTGAAGCTGGAGGAGAACTACCGCTCCACCGCCACGATCCTGGAGGCGGCCAACGCCCTGATCGCCCACAACAGCGAGCGCATCGACAAGGTGCTGCGCCCCACCCGCGGCGAAGGCGAGCTGATCACCCTCACCCGCTGCGACGACGAGATCGCCGAGGCCGAGGCGGTGGTTCACCGGCTGCGAATGCTCGAGGCGGCCCACCCCGAGCTGAGCTGGGGCGACATGGCAATCCTTTACCGCACCAATGCCCAGAGCCGGGCGATGGAGGAGTCGCTGGTGCGCTGGGGCATCCCCTACATCGTGGTGGGCGGGCTGCGCTTCTACGACCGGCGCGAGATCAAGGACGTGCTCGCCTACCTGCGGCTGCTGGTCAATCCGGCCGACAGCGTCAGCTTGTTGAGAGTGCTGAACGTTCCGCGCCGCGGCATCGGCAAGACCACCGTGCAGCGCCTCAGCGATGCCTCCGCCCAGCTGGGACTGCCGCTGTGGGAGGTGGTGAACGATGCGGAGGCCGTGCGCTCCCTGGCCGGTCGCTCCGCCAAGGGGCTGCTGCAGTTCAGCGAACTGATCAGTGATCTCAGCGGCCGCATCCAGGACGCGCCCCCAGCGGAGCTGGTGCAGCGGGTGATGGAGCAGAGCGGCTACCTGGCCGAACTGATCACCGAAGGCACCGATGAGGCCGAGGAGCGGCGGCGCAACCTGCAGGAACTGGTGAACGCCGCCCTGCAATACCAGGAAGAGAACGAGGAGGGGTCGCTGGAGGGTTTCCTGGCCTCCGCCGCCCTGGCCAGCGACGCCGACAGCAAGGACACCGCCGCCGACCGCGTCACCCTGATGACCCTGCACGCCAGCAAGGGGCTGGAGTTTCCGGTGGTCTGCCTGGTGGGGCTGGAGCAGGGGCTGTTCCCCAGCTACCGCTCCCTGGAGGATCCCTCCGCCCTAGAGGAGGAGCGGCGCCTCTGCTACGTGGGCATCACCCGCGCCAAGGAGCGGCTGTTCCTCTCCCACGCCAGTGAGCGGCGGCTGTGGGGCGGCATGCGCGAGCCGGCGGTGCCGTCGGTGTTCCTGTCGGAGCTGCCGCCTGAGCTGGTGCAGGGCGACATCCCCCAGAGCGGTGGCGCCGCCATCCGGCGGGAGCAGCGGCTGGATCGCCTCACCCGGGTGGACCGCGAGGAGAGCCAGCGGGTGGCCGCCGGCGGCAGCGCTTCGGCCCCCAGCAATGCGGTACGGCGCCGGGCGCCGGCAAGGGCCTGGGCCATCGGCGATCAGTTGCGCCACGCCAGCTTCGGCGACGGCACGATCACCCACCTGTTCGGCAGCGGCGAGAAGATCTCGATCGCGGTGAAGTTCGAGGGCATGGGCCCGAAGATCCTCGATCCGCGCCTGGCCCCGATCGAGCCCCTGTGAGCCCGCCTCCCAGGGTGCTGGTGCTCAGCGGAGGGCTGATCCACCTGGCCAACCAACTGGCGGTAGTGCTGGAGCGGCCGGAGCTGCGCGGCGGTGCCGCGGAGATTTCCGTGCTGCTCACCGGAGCCATCACCTGGGATCCCCTGCGCCTGGCCGAGCAGCACAGGGCGATCGAGCGCTGGCTGGAGCAGCTGCGCCAGCTGGATTCCCAGCGGCTGGCCTCCGTGCAGCTGATCCGGAAGCCGGAAACCCTCGAGCCGGGCACCTTCGACCTGGCCTGCCTCAACAACCAGTGGCAGCAGGTGCAGCGGGACCCCTGCGAGCAGCTGGAGATCCCCACCTGGCTGATCTGCGGCGATGGACTGGGCCTTTACTACCGCTGTGCCCGCGAGCTGAAGGCGATCCCACCCAGCCTGCTCAACCTGCCGATCCGGGAGCCTGGCCGGCGGGTGCACACCGCGCTCGTAGGGGCCCAACCGTGCTGGCACCGTCCCCATGGGCCGATCGACCCGGTGCCGCTCGGCACCCGGGCGCGGCTGTTCGAAGCCCTGGTGGCGAGCTTCAGTGAGGCCTGCAAGCCGTTCGTCGAGGACTGCCTGGCGGCCACCCGGCCGGACCGTGCGCTCTGGCTTTGCTCCCTGCCCAACCTGGCCCATCAGTTCCCGGGGACGCGTCTGCCGCCGGAGCTGCTCGGGGCCTGGATCGACCAGCTGCCGGGCTTCGATCCGTCGCTGGATCGCCTGCTGCTGATCGAGCACCCCAAGGCACCGACCGCCGGAAGCCTCGGGTCCGAACCACCCCCCGGGGTGGTTGCCGTGTTGCGCAGCGCCGTGCCGGTGGAGGTGCTGGTGCGGGCTCTGGAGCGGGCGGCACCCGGACGGCGCCTGGTGGTGGCCGGCCTCACCTCAGCGCTCTATGGCGTCCGCAGCCTGAGCGGCGCCGAGGTG
The DNA here is from genome assembly GCF_024345875.1 of Synechococcus sp. EJ6-Ellesmere. NCBI lineage: Bacteria > Bacillati > Cyanobacteriota > Cyanophyceae > Synechococcales > Synechococcaceae > Synechococcus > Synechococcus sp. EJ6-Ellesmere. Next base: position 16,743 of record NZ_JAGQBY010000031.1, on the reverse strand, counting down.
GTCTGGCTCGGCCTTCGGCCCCTCTGGACCCACAACCCCCGCTACCGGCGCCATCCCCTGGAATTCCTGCATCGCCTGGTGCGGGTGCGGCGCATGGCCTGGCTCACCCGACGTCTGGTGACCCCGTGCTGATCCAGCTCGACCCCCCGCTGCGGCGGGCGCTGCTGCTGGTGGTCGAAGCCGCTGCCCCCCTGCGTGTGGCCCTGGTGGGCGGGGCCGTGCGGGATCTGCTCCTGCACAGGGTTCACAGGGATCCCTGGCGGGGTCTGCCCGACCTCGACCTGGTGGTCGAGCAACCCGGGTCCGAACCCGGGACGCCGGCCGCCCACCGCATCGCCCGCCTGCTGGCCGAGCTGCTGGGGCACAACCTGCGCCGATGCCAGCTGCATGAGGAGTTCGGCACCGCCGAACTGGACATCGACGGGGTGCTGCTGGATCTGGCCACCGCCCGGCGGGAGTGGTACGCGGAACCCGGCGCCAATCCCAGCGTCAGTTATGGCTCCCTGGCCGATGACCTGGCCCGCCGCGATCTGAGCATCAACGCCATCGCCCTGCTGCTGGATGCCGAGCAGCTGGAGCAGGCCGAGGCGGCCCACGCCGACGTCCTCGAAAGTCAGCTGCTGGACCCCTTCGGCGGCCGTGAGGATCTGGCGGCCCGGCGCCTGCGCTTCCTGCATGGGCACAGCCTTCAGGACGATCCCACCCGGATCGTGCGGGCGGCCCGCTACAGCGCCCGGCTGGGCCTGGAGCTGGCCCCCGAGGCCCTTGCACAGTGGCATCACACCCTGGCGGCCTGGCCCTGGCGCCGGGGTAAGGCCAACCCCAGCGGCAGTCCGGGTGTGCCCCCCTCCCTCGGCAGCCGCCTGCGCAAGGAGCTGGAGCTGCTGCTCGGACGCGAGCCATGGCCGCGGGCCCTGGAGCTGCTGCAGCAGTGGCAGGCCCTGGAGCTGCTGGATTCCGGCCTCCAGCACGACCGGACCTGGCGGCGGCGGCTGCACTGGGCCCAGCGGCTGCTAGCCCTGGCGCAGTTGCCGCCCTGGCCTTCGGAGCAGTGGTTGATGCTGGCGCTGCTGGCCCCCCTGGCGGCTCCCCTGGCCCTGGGCGACCAGCTGCAGCTGCCCCATCGCAGCCAGCTGACGCTGCGCGGGCTGGTGCGGCTGCGCCACTGGCTCGCGGAGCCCGGCCTTGAGCCAGGCGTCAGCCCGGCGCAGCTGAGCCTGGCGCTGGAGCGGGGGGGGCTGACGCCCGAGGCGGTGATCCTGGCGCTGGTGAGCGGGCCGCCTGGTGTCTGGCGGCGGGGGCTGCTGCGCTGGTTGCTGCGCTGGCGCTCCCTGGCCTCCCCCACCAGTGCCCGGCAGCTGATGGAGGCGGGATACCCCGCCGGACCAGCCCTGGGGGAAAAGCTGCGCGAGTTGCGCAGTGAGTGTCTCGATCAAGAGCGCTGGTGAAGCCGGGGCCCGCTCACCAGCGCACCTGCCAGGGCCAGCGGTCGGGCACGCAGAGAAAGCCGTCGTTGTGACCGCAATCGAAGCCGGCGGAGGGGAGGATGCGACCCTCGAACCAGTACTGGAACGTGACGTAGAGCGCTGGGATGACACACCAGTGGGCGTCGTAGTGGTTCAGCCAGATCAGGAAGCTGATCAGGAGCAGGAAGGCCACGCTGTCAGCCAGGCGGCTGGTCACCTGCGGCAGCCACTGGTGGGTGACCGAGGCCTGGATCAGCAGATAGCCCACCCCGAAGACCAACAGCAGCCGGGTCTGATCGCAGCGCAGCAACTGCAGGGGCGAGAGGCGCTTCTGGGCGCAGGCCAGCAGGAAGCCCAGGGTCAGGGCACGCTGCAGACGGCCCACGATTTTGCGGATCGAATAATCACTGAAATAGGCATCGGAGGAGTAATCCAGAAGCCGTCGTAAAGCCGTGACCCCCACCAGGGCGATCAGGCCCCCACCAGCAAGCACCAGCAACAGCACCAACCAGCGCCGCCTGCCGGCGAGTGCCCAGAACCTTCGGCAGCGCCCGACCGCCAGGGCCGTCGATTCCGGCAGGCGCATCGCCAGGGGGGTGAGGCTGATCAACAAATTCCAGATGATGGTGCTGTGGGTGAGCGCTGAGAGGATCACCCCCAGTCCCAGCCAGAGACGCCCGGGGCGGAACTGCCGAGCCGCCCAGAGCATCAGCGGCAGCAGCAGCAGCACCGCCAGGGCCTGACGGCTGTGGGCGTTCTGCATGAAGCCCCGCAGCATCGGGCTGCAGCAGATCAGCAGGCTCCACCAGCCGCCCCAGGAGGGCACCCTCCAGGCCCAGGCCATCAGCAGCGGAGCCGCCGCATATCCAGTAGCCACCAGGCCATGCACCGCCGCCATGCGGTATGGCAGCAGCAACAGCAACGGCCGCAGCAGGCGCCAGAGGGGCTCCGGTGGTCCCCGCTCCGGATCAACCGCCATGTAATGGGAAAAGCGGGTGGTGTCGCTGTTGCCCCAGCTGCCCAGGGTGAAGAACACCAGCACCAGCAGCAGCAGCACCCCGGCGGCAGACCACCACAGCCGTGGCCGCTGGCGGGCCCCGGCCAGGTGCATCAGCAACGCGATCACCACCTGAGCCAGGAACAGGGCACCCATCAGCCCTGGGGCCTGGGTGACCTGGTCGATCCGGAAGGGAGCGTCGAGCGGAAAGGCCGCAGGCAGCATCAGCGTGAGGGGAGATCCCAGTAGCGGATCTGCCAGGGCCAGCGATCAGGAATGGAGAGGAAGTTGTCGTCCAGGCCGCAGGTGAGTTGCCGCGAGGGCAGAAGACGCTCCATCAGCCAGTAATCGAGCGTGACAAACAAGGCTGGCAGCACCGCCCAATGGCATTGGTAACGGTTCAACCAGGCCAGATACACCACCAATAGGAATAAGCCCACCACATCGGCCAGGCGACTGGTGATCTGCGGGAACCATACGGCCTGCACCGACCACTGCATCAGGTGATAGAGCAGGCCGAACAGGATCAACTGACGGGTGACACCGCAGCGCAGCAAAGTTCGCCAGCTCAGCCGGCGCCACCAGCAGGTGAGCAGCACCCCCAGCAGCATCGCCGCCTGCAGCCTTCCCACCGCCTGATCAAGGGGGTACTTGTTGAAATAACTCTCCTGCTGGATGTAGCTGCCCAGCTTCTCCAGCGCCGTGGGCAGGGCCAGAGCCACCAGCAGCACCAGGCCTGCGCCCAGGGCCAGTAGAGCAACAACGCCAGCGGGCCTGAGCAGCCTTGGCCTGAGCGGCATCTGCGGGCGCAGCAACGCCAGCCTGGGGAGAAGCGCGAGCGCCAGGGAGCCAGCGAAGGCGGTGTGCATCGTGAGGGAGAGCAGGGCGGCGAGGGCGGCCCAGCGCCGCCGCAGCGGTGCCAATCGGCCAGCCCAGAGCAGAAGGGGCACCAACAACAGCGTGGCCAGGGCCTGACGGCTGACACCGTTCTGAAGAAAATTGCGCAGCAGTGGGCTGCAGCAGAGCAACAGGCTCCACCAGCCTGCCCAGGCCAGGGCCCGCCAGTGCCAGGCCAGCAGCAGCGGCGCCAGGGCGTAGCTGGCCACCACCAGCCCGTGCACCGCCGACATTCGGTAAGGCAGCCGCACCACCCAGGGGGCCACCAACACCCAGAAGGCCTCTCCCTTGACGCGGGAGAGATCGAAACTGAAGTAGTAGCTCAACTTGGTGGTGTCGCTGTTGCCCCAGCTGCCCAGGGTGAAGAACAGTCCCACCAAGGCCACCAGGGCCAGGGCCGCCATCCACCAGAAGGCCGCCCGCTGGCGCACGCCTGCCCAGGCCAGGGCCGTCGCCAGGGCCAGCTGGGCAGCGAAGAGGCCAGCCATCAGCAGCGGCGCCGCCGTGACCTGATCGAGGCGGAACGGAGCAACCGACGGAAAGGCCAGCACAGGGGCTCAGGCGGCGGGAGCGGACCGGCGGCGGTCCAGCAACAGATCCCGCAGGGCGGGGACCGGCTGAAGCGCATCGAAGCCCCAGTAGGGATCAAGCAGACGCCGCACGTTGTCCTGGGAGCCAGGTTCAGCCGACGCCAGCGCCTGCCGCAGCAGAGCGCTCAGGCGCTGGCGTTCGGCCCACTCGCCGGCCTCCTCCACGGCCTTGGCTCCGGCCAGGGCCGAGAGGTCCTGCTCAGCTTCCGCCTCGATCCAGTGCAGCCGTGCCCCCAGGGCCACCCCATAGCCGAGGTGGGTACCGAAGGCATTGCTGGCCAGACCATCGCTGAGCTCCAGCAGCGTGCGCATCGCATCGAGGAACCAGGGGTTGGAGCGGTGCCCATTGCAGGCCACGATCCATTCGGGCGGCAGGGGCAGGCGCTCGGGGTCCTTCCAGTGGCGCAGCCAGATCAGCGAGTGATAACCGCCCGCCTCCATCAGCCCGCGGACCTCCGCCACACAGCGGCCCAGGTCCATGCGGCGCTCCACCTGATCCCAGCTGTGGGCCAGCACCACCAGCAGGGTTGGACCCAGCTCGGCGCGCAACTGGCTGATGGCCTCGGCCTTGAGCAGTGGCCGGGCATAGGCGATCCAGGGGCCGATCGGATGGGCTGGCAGCCCGAAGCGCTCGCGCAGCCAGCGGGCTCTGAGGGGTCCCATGCAGAGGTAGCCGCGGGTCCAGGGGCGGGGACTCTCGAAGGTGGCCTCACGGCTCACCTTGAGGCCGTGCTCCAGCAGGTGGGGGAGCGGCGCCCCGATCAACGGCAGGCCCGCATGACGCTTGAGCTGGATGTCGTGGCCGTAATGATGGGAAGAATTCTCCAGCTCGCGCCGGGCCGGGCTGAAGAACGGCTTGGTGGAGGCCGCAGAGCGGAAGGCATGGCGATCCCAGAGGTCGGCGCTCACCTGGGGAGCGAAGGGCCGCTGGGTGAAGGCCTGATGCACGAGCCCCCGGTAGGCAGCCAGGCCTTGCCACTCATCCCGGTCCAGCCGCTCCAGCCGGCCGACCGGACCGAGCCGACCGGCCCTCAGGGCCTGGCGCAGGCCGGCACGCAACCGCTCCCGCAGGCCGGCGAGACGTTCAACCATTGCGGTCACGCCAGCCGACACGGCTCAGCACCCGCCATTCGTCGCGTGCCCGCAGGATCGCCTCGGCCAGGGAGCGCACGGCGCCATTGCCGCCGCCGGCAGCGAGCACCGCATCAGCCCGGCGGCGCAGGGGAGCCACGGCATCGGCCGGGCAGAGCAGCAGGCCAACAGCTGGCCGCACCGCCAGATCGTTGAGGTCGTCACCCACAAAGGCCGTCTGGGAGGCGCTGACGCCCAGGCTGTCCTGAAGCCGCGCCAAGGCCTCAGGCTTGTCCTTGATGCCGGTGAGGCACTGGCTGATGCCCAGGTAGCGGGCCCGCTGCTCGGTGGCCCCGCTCTTGCCGCCACTGAGCAGCGCCACCTCCAGTCCCGCCTGCTGCAGCAGGCGGATCCCGAGACCATCACGCACATCGAAGCGCTTGATCACCTCCCCGGATTCCGTCGTCCAGAGCCCCCCGTCGGTGAGCACCCCATCCACATCCAGCACCAGCAGACGCAGGCCCCTCAGCCGCTCACGCCAACGCCAGGCCAGCAGGGCCGGCTGGCGCAAGGGCCAGGCCAGGGACCCGCTCACAGCACCGTGACGGCCTCCCCCTGCTCCTGCAGGGGGGCGCGGATGGCCAGGAGCTGCTCCAGAAACGGCTCGACCCGGTGGAGGGGCACCATGTTCGGCCCATCGCTGAGGCCCTGGTCGGGGTCGGGATGCACTTCCATGAACAGGCCATCGATGCCCACCGCGGCCGCTGCCCGCGCCAGGGGCGCCACGAATTCGCGCTGGCCACCGCTGCTGCTGCCGCGACCACCAGGCTGCTGCACCGAATGGGTGGCATCGAAGATCACCGGGCAACCCAGGGCGCGCAGCTGGGGCAGGCTGCGGAAATCGACGACCAGCGTGTTGTAGCCGAAGCTGGAGCCCCGTTCCGTGAGCCAGAGGTTCTCCACCCCGGCCTCGCGCAGCTTGGTCACCACCTGGGCCATGTCCCAGGGAGCGAGAAACTGGCCCTTCTTGACGTTGATGGTCTTGTCGGTGCCGCGCACCGCCTCGGCCGCTGCCAGCAGCAGGTCGGTCTGACGACAGAGGAAGGCGGGAATCTGGAGCACATCCACCACCTCGGCCACCTGGGCCGCCTGCTGGCTTTCGTGGATGTCGGTGAGCACCGGCAGGCCGAAGCGCTGCTTCACCTCCTTGAGCACCTCCAGGCCCCCGCTCAACCCGGGGCCACGAAAGGAGCCACCGGAGCTGCGGTTGGCCTTGTCGAAACTGGCCTTGAAGATGTAGGTGATGCCCAGCCGCTCGGCGATCGCCTGCATCCGCTCGGCCACCTGGAACACAAGCTCGGGGCTTTCGATCACGCAAGGGCCGGCGATCAGGGTGAAGCTCATGGGGGGAAGGAGGAGGGCGTCAGCTGACCAGCTTGCGTTCCAGAGAGGCCAGATCCCGGAAGGTCTCCGACCGCTGCTGCAGCTCTTCGAAGGTACCGGAGGCCTTGATCCGACCAGCATCGAACTCGTAGATGCGATCACAACGCATCACGGTGCTGAGCCGGTGGGCGATCACCACGGTGGTGCAGCGGCGGCCCACCACCTCCAGAGCCTCGATCACCTCGTTCTCGGTGCGGTTGTCGAGGGCGCTGGTGGCCTCATCCAGCAGCAGGAAGCGGGCGCGGCGGAAGAAGGCTCTCGCCAGGGCCAGACGCTGACGCTGGCCGCCGGAGAGCTGCAGACCGTTCTCCCCCACGGGCGTGTGCAGCCCATAGGGCATCTCACTGACGAATTCCGCCAGCTGGGCGGCATGCAGAGCATCCCAGACCTCGTCAGTGTCGACGGTCATCTCGGACAGACCGAAGGCCACGTTCTCGAGAATGCTGGCATCGAGCAGGTTGATGAACTGCGGCACCTGGGCACAGCAGGCCTGCCAGGCCGGAATGTCCAGATCATTCACAGGGATGCCGTCGAGTTCAAGGCAGCCCGGGTGTGGATGAAGCAGTCCCAGCAGCAGGTGGGCGGTGGTGGTTTTGCCGCTGCCGGTGGAGCCCACCAGGGCGATGCGGGAGCCCACCGGGATCGAGAGGCTCACCCCGCGCAGCACGGGCTCATGACTGCCCGGATAGCTGTACCAGGCGTCGCGCAGACGGATCGTGCGGGTGGGGAAGATGCCCTCGGGGCTGGGCACCCCGGGGGTCAGGAGAGTGGGCCGGTCCTTGGGCAGGTTGAGGTATTCAAGCGTCTTTTCCATCACCGGCAAGCCGCCGCGCAGCTGGGTGAGAGCCGAGAAGAAGTCCTGCAGGGGGGGGGTGAGCCGCAGGGCAACCACCGCGAGGGTGGAGAGGAAGGGAATGATCTGGATGATGCGGTCGCGATCGCCGCTGAGCAGGGCCGGCACGGCGCCCACCGCAAAGATCAGCGTGATCCCGAACGGCTCGATCAGCATCCGCGGCAGCGTGGGCAGCAGCTCGGAGGCCCAGGAATATTGCTTGGCCTTCTCGCCGGTCGACACGAAGGCGTCGCGGAAAAAGCTCTCGGAACCCGTGAGCCGGATGTCGCGGATGGAGCCCAGCGACTCCATCAGGATGTGGGCGCTGCGCGACTCGAGCCGAAGTTTCTGTTTGGAGGCATGGCGCAGATAGGGAGTGATCACCAGCGACAGGGTGAGATAGGCCCCCACCAGCGAACTGATCAGGATCACCGCCAGCCAGCGGCCCACCACCAGCACCCCGAAGGAAAGAAGGAGGATCGAGAAGATGCTGCCCACCATGCGCAGCAGGGGATTGACCACCGAATTGGAGGTCTTCTTGATGTGGCTCAGCAGCAGGGTGGAGAGCTTGGCCGTGCTTTTGGAGAGATGGAATTCATAGCTCTGGGCCAGAACCCTGGAGTGAATCAGGTTGCAGAGATCGATCCAGATCTTGGCCGTGAGGCGCTGCTGGAAGAACTGCAGACCCACCTTGGAGAAGGACCCAACCCAGGAGAGGGCAATCAGAAGCAAGATCAGCCAGAGGCTCTGATCAACCGGGTTGCCCCCGAAGACCTTCACGCCGGGGAGGGTGTTGGGCAGCTTGCTGCCCACCAGCGCACCCATCAGCCGGCCCACCAGCGCCACGGTGGCCAGATCGATCAGGCCAGGAATGATCGAGAGGGGTAGCAGCACCTTCAGAGCGCGCATGCGCTCCGGCGGCAGGTAAGCCAGCAGGCTGCGCAGCTGGGACACCGTTCTGCTGCGCATGCGCGGCATCGATCGAAGCGGAGATCCCAGCGACGCTGAACCCATTCCCCTTCGACGGTATGTGACCGAATCCGACCGGGGTCAGCGGGACAGCCAGCCCTGCAAGCGCCCCAACCGCTGCCGCCAGCTCAGACGCCAGGTTGGAAGTGAGCGCAGGGGCGGCTCGCCGGAGCCTGCCGTGCCCCCCGGATTCTGGCCCAACAGACGGTCCCAGTGCTGATCGATCAGCTCCAGCGCCTCGGCCCAGCGCCGCAGCAGCTCGGTCTCCCCGCAGGTCTCCAGCAAAGTCGCCAAGCGCTGCGGCTCGGCCCGCCAGGCCTGAGGATCCGCCGCCGCCGCACTGATTCGCTCCAGGTCGGCCCCGAGGGTGCCGCAACCGATCTGATGACCCAGGATTCCAGGATCGAGAAAATCGGCCAGGGCATGGTTGAGGCTGCTGAACACCACACAACGGCAGGCCATCGCCTCGAGCGGCGGCAGGCCGAAGCCCTCGCTCACCCCGCGGCCGCGCCAGTAGTCGGCGGAGTCGTAGAGCACGACGCGGCTGCGGTTGAACAGCTCCACCAGGTCGTCCACCCAGCCCCGCTGCACCTCCACGCGCAGACCCCGCCGCCGCAGGGCCGGCACCAGGGCCTCAAGCACGTAGGCACTGGTCTTCCGGGCCTGCACCAGCACGTCGATGTCGCGCTCGAGGCCCCGATCCACCCACTGGGGCTCCAAGGCATTGGGCACCAGGAGCAGCGGGTTGCGGGGCGCCCGATCGCCCCAGTAACCCAGGGTGTTGCGGCTCACCGCCAGCACGGGTACGCCGGGGGGGAGATCGAAGCCGTAACCACTGCTGTGGGCGTGATAAGCCACCGCCCGGCCCTTGAGCTGGCCCAGCAGTTTCGGCACATCGAAACCCCAGCTCACGACCCAGAGGGCCGAGCCCGGCAGCGGCTCGTGGCGCAGCAGATCGCTCAAGTAGGGGCGCTCGGGTTCCCGCTGGCGGTAGGTGACCACCTCGGTAGGCCGCAGCTGCGCCGTCAGGCGGGCCGTCTGCAGTTCCACCTGCAGGCCTCCGCAGCGGAAGCGGCCGGTGGTACCGGGCACCAGAAAGCGGAGGGGTCGCAAAGAAGCCGGCTCGATCGCCAAGGACTCTGGCTCAGGCCATGACCGGCCCGGACCTCAGGCCGCGACGGCTTCGGTGCTGCCGGTGCGCTGGCGACGGGTGAGGAAACCGAAGAGCACCTTGCCGATGGCCGCCACCAGGTTGCCCTCCAGCTCCTGGAACATCACCATGTTGAGGTGGAAGGCATGGTTAGCCTCCGCCACGATGCGATCGGCCATGGCCTGATCGATCGGCAGCTGATCAAGGCTGGTGCGGTAGTTGGCCTTGAATCCCTTCTCATCGGGGATGGCGTCGAACTCATAGAACCGCAGGCCATCGTGATCGCCCAGATTCATCGCCTTCTGGGCGATGTTCTTGAGGATCTGTCCTCCGGAGAGATCACCGATGTAGCGGGTGTAGTGGTGACCAACCAGCAGCTCAGGGGATTCGGCTGCCACCTGATGCAGACGGGCCACGTAGGCCTCGGCGCCGGGGGTGGGGCTCACCTGCTGACGCCAGTCGGAGCCGAAGTAGAAGGCCAGGTCGGCCTCCAGGGCTCCGCGGCGGTTGAGGGCATCGCTGGCGATCGGGCCCACGACGGGGTGGCCCTTGAGCTTGCCGATCTCCTCTTCCATCGCGCTGTACACGAAGTAGAGGTCGGCCACCAGCTTGCGGTAGCTGATCTTGTCGACCACCCCCTTGAGGAAGCAGGTCACGAAGCCGGTGTTCTCGGCCATCGTGTGCGCTTTCTTGGTTCCTTCGCGCAATTGGGACGCCAGATCGACAGCCATCTCAGCCGGGGTGCTGTTTGTACGGAACAGTCAAAGTAGGGCTGATTGTGGACGGGAGTCCCGCATTGGTTGCGAAGGTTTAAGCGGCCTGCTCCTGCTGATCCGGGTCGCGGGCCAGCAGGGTGAACAGCTCACGGCAGACCTGCTGCAGCTTCTCCACCACATCGGGCCGGGGCAGGTTCGGGCCGCTGGGGCACCAGTCGCCCACCGTGGCCAGCCGCCACTGCTCCCCCTGGAAGGTCATGCCGCTGAGCACCACCCCCAGCAGCCGCGGCGGTCCCTGCTCGGGCGCAGGAGCCGCCGCGAGGCGCAGCTGCATCAGCAGGCTGCGGCATTGCAACCGCGGGCTCCAGCCCGGGAAATGGAAGGCCAGGTCCACCGACTCCTCCTCCTCGAAGTGACGGGTCACCGGGTCGTCACGCCAGGGCGTGAGGTTGGCCCTGGCATCGGGGAAATGACGCCGGAACAGGCCGGCCGCGGAGGCGATGGCCTGGGCCATCTCCGGACTGCGGGCCAGGTCTGCCGCATTCATGGCGTTTCCCCTGAGCAGAAGTGCGGATCGGGCTGAACCTAGGCTCGCCCCACCGAACCCATGCTGCAGCGTGCCGACGGCCGCTGCAGGACATGGTCGGCGGATGACCACGGGTTTTCCCGGCTCGTCCTGAATCACGTCGCATGATCTGCCGCCGATGGCGTCCACCCCAGCTCCCGCCTACGACCAGCTGACTCCCCCCAGCAGCGGCACAGCCATCCGCTTCGAGAACGGCCTGCCGGTGGTGCCGAACGACCCGATCATTCCCTTCATCCGCGGCGATGGCACCGGAGTGGACATCTGGCCCGCGACCCAGCGGGTGCTGGATGCGGCGGTGGCCAAGGCCTACGGGGGCGAGCGCCGCATCGAGTGGTTCAAGGTCTACGCCGGCGATGAGGCCTGCGACCTCTACGGCACCTATCAGTACCTGCCCCAGGACACCCTGACCGCCATCGAGCAATACGGCGTGGCGATCAAGGGGCCGCTCACCACCCCGATCGGTGGCGGTATCCGCTCGCTGAACGTGGCCCTGCGCCAGATTTTCGATCTCTATTGCTGCGTGCGCCCATGCCGCTACTACGCCGGCACCCCCAGCCCCCACAAGCGGCCCCAGGACCTGGACGTGGTGGTGTACAGGGAGAACACTGAAGACATCTACATGGGGATCGAGTGGGAAGCGACTGATCCGGTCTGCGTGGAGCTGATCGCCCATCTCAACGACACAGTGATCCCGGCCAACGGCAAGCTCGGCAAGCGCCGCATCCCCGATGGCTCCGGCATCGGCATCAAGCCGGTGAGCAAGGCCGGCACCCAGCGCCACGTGCGCAAGGCGATCCAGCACGCCCTGGGCCTGGAGGGCAGCAAGCGCCACGTGACCCTGGTTCACAAGGGGAACATCATGAAGTTCACCGAAGGGGCCTTCCGCGACTGGGGCTATGAGCTGGCCACAAGCGAATTCCGCGGTCAGTGCATCACGGAACGGGAGAGTTGGATCCTCGGCAACCTGGAGGAGAAGCCGGGCCTGAGCATCGAGGACAACGCCCGGCTGATCGAGCCCGGTTACGACAGCCTCACCCCCGAAAAGAAGGCGGCGGTGGACACCGAGGTGAAGGAGGTGCTGGCCGCCATCGGCGAAAGCCACGGCAATGGTCAGTGGAAATCGATGGTGATGGTCGACGACCGCATCGCCGACAGCATCTTCCAGCAGATTCAGACCCGACCCCAGGAGTATTCAGTGCTCTGCACGCTCAACCTCAACGGCGACTACATCTCCGATGCAGCCGCTGCCGTGGTGGGCGGCCTGGGCATGGCGCCGGGGGCCAACATCGGCGACAGCGCCGCCATCTTCGAGGCCACGCACGGTACCGCGCCGAAGCATGCGGGCCTCGATCGGATCAATCCAGGTTCGGTGATCCTCTCTGGCGTGATGATGCTTGAGTACATGGGCTGGCAGGAAGCCGCCGATCTGATCACCCAAGGCATCAGCGCTGCGATCGCCAGCGGCCAGGTCACCTATGACCTGGCCAGACTGATGGAACCTCGGGTGGAACCGGTCAGTTGCTCCGGCTTCGCCGAGGCAGTGATCGGCCACTTCGACGACTAAGGAGCCTCTGGAAAACTGAGCCGAGTCGCGGGACAATGACCGTGTGATCTCTGGCCAGGACTGGGGTGATGGATGGCAAGCAGCTTGGCTTCGGCGACTACGAGCAGGCCACGGCCAAGAAGCGCACCAAGCGCGAGAAGTTCCTGGCCGATATGGACAAGGTGGTTCCTTGGCAGGCTCTGATCGATCTGCTTGAGCTTCACTACCCCAGGAGCAGCTCGAAAGGTGGCCGCCCTCCATATCCGCTGGCAACGATGCTGCGGATTCACCTGATGCAGCAGTGGTATTCGCTCAGCGACCCCGGCATGGAAGAGGCGCTGATCGAGGTGCCCACCATGCGCCGTTTCGCTGGAATCGACTTGATCAGCGACCGGATCCCCGACGAGACGACGATCCTGGCTTTCAGGCACCTGCTGGAGAAGCACAACCTGGGAGAGCAGATCTTTGAGACGGTGAAAGCCCATCTCAAGAAGCGGGGCATGGCGATGAAGCAGGGGACAATCATTGATGCCACCTTGATCGCCGCACCGAGTTCCACCAAGAACAAAGCTGGGGAGCGGGATCCGGAGATGCACCAGACCTGCAAGGGCAAGCAGTGGCACTCTGGGATGAAAGTCCACATTGGCGTGGACAAGGACACAGGCCTCATCCACTCGGTGGAGACCACCGCCGCCAATGTGCACGATCTCACCCCAGCAGCAGACCTGCTGCACGGCGAGGAGGTGGTGGTGTATGCGGACGCTGGCTACCAAGGAATTGAGAAACGGGAGGAGATGGAGGGCAAGGCCGCCAACTTTCGGGTTGCCATGCGCCCCGGCAAACGCCGGGCCTTACCTGATACGCCCGAAGGCTGGCTGGAGAATTTGGTGGAGACCGCCAAGGCTCACATCCGGGCCAAGGTGGAACATCTTTTCCGGGTGATCAAGCAGCAGTTCGGCTTTCAGAAGACCCGGCTGCGGGGCATGACCAAGAATCGGTGCAAGGTGAATGTGCTGGCCGCACTGACGAACCTATTCTTGGCCCGCCGCCAACTGCTGCTGACCAGCTGAACAAGGGATCGGCGTGTCCATAGGGCACCGATCAGGGCAGAAAACAGTGCAGATTCATGGTGAAATCAGCAGTAATTAATTATTTTAAACCTTGATGTCCACAGATGTGCTCATTTTGGACATCGTGCCGCTGTTGGTGCCTCCACGGACGACGTTGCCCAGAGCTTCCCTAAGAGTTTGCGGAAAAACCGCCTCAGCAGGCACGCTTTTCCCTGCATCGCGCTGATGGCGCGGTGATCAGACTGAATTTCGGCGTTTCAGCGACTGAGGCAGTCCGATTCCGTTGGTCGTGTCGTTGTGCCTCTAGGAGCGTGTCGCGTGTTGCGCCGAGGCCAGAAGTGATGTGGCCACTGGTGATCCTGCCGACAGATGATTTGAGGGGCAGCCTTGATGAGGGCTCACCCTCAGGTCGTGGCCAGTGATGTCCTGAACAACTTGAGGATGTTGTGGGTGGTGGCCATAAGCGCCCACTCGCCGTTCACCTTGTCCAATCCTCGCAACAGGAAGCGATCCAGCCCTCTGGCCCCTTTGATCTCAGGGCTAATTCAAAGTCTTAACTCGAGCTTGGTTCTGGCTTTCTCATCGCCATCGCCAATAGCGCCGTGATGTCGTGAGTTACGGCCTGCATGCCGGCTCGGATCGACTGAAATCCAGCCAGCCGCAACAGGTTGAGGGCTGCCGTCCGCAGCGTCGCCATCGCTCCGGCGCCGTTGCCCCCAGGGCTGATTCAAAGTGTGTCACAGGTGCTCTGGCCTGAGCTGCCAGCATGGGGTCTGGTCGGTGGTATCGCCTCCTCCCTGTGCCCGAAACCGCCTCTGCCGCAACTGATCTTGATCTGATCAGTTACCTGCAGGCGATACCGGATGCCCGCATGCGGCGAGGGGTGCGCATTCCGGCCTGGTACCTGCTGCTGGTGGCGGTGCTCGGGATCCTGAGCGGTTGCCAGAGCCTGCGGGATCTGGAGCGGTTTGCTCGCCGTCACCACGCCGCGCTCACCAAGGCGCTTGGCCTTGAACTGCGGCGGCCCCCATCGGATTCGGCGTTCCGCTACTTCTTCCTGCAGGTGGATGTGGCGGCCCTGTGCGCGGCCATCCGTGACTGGACGATCGCCCAGATCCCTGGTGGTGCAGCGGATCTCGACCAACTGATTTGTGATGGAAAGACGCTGCGAGGTTCGATTGAGCCCACTGCCGGTGGTGGTTCAGCGTTCATTGCCCAGGTGACGCTCTACTCAGCCGCTTTGGGAGTGGCGATCAGCCAAGCCTGCTACGCCACCGGTGAGAACCACGAGCGGGCAGTGCTGAAACAGCTGCTGGGCGAGCTCGACCTGGAGGGGGTGCTGATCCAGGCAGATGCGCTCCACACCCAGCGCCCGTTTTTCAGCAGCTCAAGGAGCAGGGGGCCGACTTCCTCCTGACGGTGAAAGCCAACCAGAAGACACCGCATCGCCAGATCAGGAGCCAGTTCCAGGGGAAACGCCACATCCCTGTTGAGGCAAGTGTTTTCGAGGAGGGTCATGGTCGTGCCATCACCTGGACGCTCCACGCCAAACAGGCACCGGAGCACATCCGCGAGACCTGGAGCGGCACCAGCTGGATCGTGGAGGTGTCCGCGATCGGCACCCGCGGCGGCAAGCCGTTCAAAGCCACGCACCGATTCCTCACTAGCCTGCGGACCACCCCAGAAGCCCTGCTGCAACTGGTGCGGGAACGCTGGAGCATTGAGGGCTGGCACTGGATCCGTGACACCCAGCTCCACGAGGATGCCCACCGCTACCGGGGCAACGGCGCCGGAGCGATGGCGACGCTGCGGACGGCAGCCCTCAACCTGTTGCGGCTGGCTGGATTTCAGTCGATCCGAGCCGGCATGCAGGCCGTAACTCACGACATCACGGCGCTACTGGCGATGGCGATGAGAAAGCCAGAACCAAGCTCGAGTTAAGACTTTGAATCAGCCCTGGCCCATAGGGCACCGATCAGGGCAGAAAACAGTGCAGATTCATGGTGAAATCAGCAGTAGTTAATTATTTTAAACCTTGATGTCCACAGATGTGCTCATTTTGGACATCGTGCCGCTGTTGGTGCCTCCACGGACGACGTTGCCCAGAGCTTCCCTAGGTGTGCAGTCCCACTAGGTTGTTCGGCCGAGGATTGGGTGTGAGGTCGCCATTCAGCTCTGTTCACTCACGAAACTGGACGATCTAGCCTCCATGTATTTTGCTCCATGCGAAGATATGCAGTCCTTACTCGTTTCCGGTGAAACACATGGATAAACTCAGATATTTTGGTCATTTAGAAGACAATATAGGAGACCCCTTCGACTATTATATTAATCAGAATTACATAGTCTGCAGAGGTGCTACTGATCAAGCGAAAATTGATAAAGTGCTTCAACTTTATCGCGACTTAGTAATTAATTCAGAGAGCATGTACCTTCGGCAATCAGGCCAATGGGAGCAACATGTAAAAACGGATGTCGGCGGAGTCGTTAATTGCTTCTTGAATTGCCATAGCTTTGAAGCAGGGGCTAATGGCAGGTTTTCTCGCGCAATTCTCTCCCTTTTGAGTTCGCCTCTTATTAAGCAAGCCTTATCCCAGATTAGTGGGAAAAAATCTTGTTTTAAGCTGTTTCAAACCATGTTATTTGATCATTCTGTTACCCGCTCTCATCAGGACTGGATTTATCTTGATTCTAGGCCCAACGGTCATCTCATCGCTGCGTGGGTGGCCCTTGAAGATACGCATCCTGAAGGCATTAGGTTCTACGTCTATCCAGGTTCTCATAACTTTTCTCCTCACAAAAACTATCTTAATACCACAGATCATACTATGTATGATGGCTTTCTGGTCGAAGTAGACAGGTATTTGGAGTCATCGGGTTTACAGGTTTATGCCCCTCCGTTGAATAGGGGAGATATTTTCTTCTGGAGTTCCCGAATTATTCACGGATCCGCTCCAGGTTCGAATAGCAGTCTTCGGAGGCGTTCAATTGCTGCTCATTTTGTTCCAGATGGGTTTGGCTTTGGTAATTTACGAGAAGACTTCTCCTTAAATTTTAAGACTAAATATGACTTAATTTACGCTGACTATTCGATGGATAATAGATTTCAAGAATACAATAAGGATTTGGCATGGAAAAGATTTCCCAAGCAAAATCCAGGCCTTGTTCTCAGGTCATTGCTGAAGCATCTTGGGTCTTAGGGAAGCTCTGGACAATACTTCCGCATAGCCAGTCGCGGTCCGCCAATTGTTCGGCTTGGACTATTTCGGGCTTCCTGGATATCACTAGACCGCTTGCAGTGCAGTGGATCTGGGCACTTCTATGGCGGTATAATGTGCGCAAATCGGCTGGATTGAGCCGAAAAGCTGCGCCAAGTTTTCCACATGTACCGCCGCAAGGAAGGCAATCAGCTC